>JBEDDQ010000290.1:0-6014 GCA_041176185.1 Armatimonadota bacterium
CACGTAGCCTATGGGACACGATAACGGAGATAATGCGGCAGAGCTAGTCTACGAGAAGCAGTGTGATAGCTGTGGTTTGACACTTTCAGAGCTGTCGCGGACGGGCCTGATGGGCTGTGAGCGCTGCTACGAAATCTTTTCTCTCGAGGTTGAGCTTGCCCTTGAGGTCGTGCAAAACAGGTCTGCGCTGCCAACGCGCCTGCCTTGGCCAACGCGCACCGGAATCGACCTCCCGCGCACCCGTCAACCGGGTGGGCCGCGGTAAACTGGAGCCATGGAAATCACCGTGGGAACCCGTGTGGTCGTTGTCGACCGCGAGCAGCTGCCAGCCGATGTAAAGTCGGGACTTTTCTATCCGCACTACGCAGGCTTGACGGGTGAGGTCCTCAAAGTTTACGGTCAGGAGTGTGCAGTCCTTGTTGACCGCACCGCATTGCCTCCTGCAATCTACGAGCGCCATCAGCAAAATGAAAAGCAGCAGCGCCAGCGCTGGCTGGATGGCCTAAGCGAAGATGCACGTAGCAAGCTATCCGCAAAGGAAAAAGAGCTGGTTTTGAATTATGCGATTCTGGTTTCGCTGTCGGACCTGACCATCTCCACAGATGGCGGTGAGTCACGGATTCTCCGAGCGAATACAGCAGACCTCGATGCGGCAGAGGAAGCATTCCTTGCTGAGCGTGGCGAGGCCATCGCAGAGTAGCGGCTGAGTCGTCAAGTGATTGAAAGCACCCGCAAGGGTGCTTTTTTATGTCACGGAATTAACCCTCAGCGGCACAAGATCAAGACATCAATCCCAAACGCACAAGAAGACAGCTACGTTGCCATAATGCAGCATTCCAAATTGCGAAAAGCACCCTTTAGGGTGCTTCTCTAAACTCTAAACGTCGATGTTAGCGAATGCGGTCGGCCACGGCGCGGCGGAAAATCATGTCCGCAATCTCAGCACCAGTAACGTTATACGTTCCCGCTTCAATCCGCTCACGGAGACTTGCAACAATGTCTTCACGTACATCGGATTCCTCCGAAAGACGCTCTGCAATCGCACGGCCTTCTGCCTGCAGCTCTACATTATTGTGCAACCCAGCTCCGAGGACATCATCGATGGGCTTTCCCAGATCATGGGCACGTTGCATCTCTACTGCTGAAACACGCATTATCAATCTTCCTTCCGTCGATGTATTCCCTAAGCAACCTTGATGCCGCAAATCACATTGGTGATGGTTCGATATCAAACTTAGTCTCGGGGGTTCCCCCAGACATGTCGCGATGTGCCTATCGTACCACTTACTGCCATCCGGGAGATGGGCGTGCAAAGGCTGCGTGGTAGCATTCCTTTAGGTAGATTTGATGGAACATTCCCCAGGTACTTCATTCGAAAAAGAGCGCGGCGTTCATGCAATTCAGGTGCGGGATGACTTGGCGCTGGCAACATGCACCAGTCCCGACAAGTGGCTTATCCTGCTAAAAGCGCTCGCTGACAACGGGATTCCGGTGTTTCACCTCAAGCTCCACGATTCCGGCATGACCTTTATTGTGCGCTCCGAATACGTCGACCGCGTCCTTGAAGTCAGTGATGCTGTCCCTGCAGTAACCACGATTGAACCAAATGTCGCATTTGTTTCGGTGGTTGCTGGGGCGATGCGGGATTTGTCAGGCATCATCGCTCGTATTTTTGATGCCCTTGTCGGGGCGGGTGTGCAGATCCTACAAACTGGGGATGCTCACGATGCTGTTCACTGTCTTGTAAGGGAGGCATCCGTTTCGACGGCGGTTTCCGCGCTTCAGCATGAATTTGAGCTTGTCGGCGGGGGTGTTGCCTGATGCGAGTGATGGTGCAGAAATTTGGTGGGACATCCGTTGCAACCGATGAAGCGCGGGCGCTTGCGGCAGACCGTGTGGCACAGGCCGTTGAAGCCGGCTGGAATGTCGTTGTCGTCGTCAGTGCCATCGGGCGTAAAGGTGCGCCTTATGCCACCGACACATTGCTCGGCTTGCTCAATGGCGTCGATCCACAGGTAAGCCCAGCCCCACGTGAATCCGACCTCCTCCTCGCCTGCGGAGAAGTCATATCAACCGTAATTTTTGCTCAAACACTGAGAGCGCGTGGCTATGAAACCATCGCCCTGACCGGCGGACAGGCAGGGATTGTGACGGATTACGAGTTCACAAATGCCCGTATCCTTGAGATTCAACCGGCCTATCTCCTCCAGCAGCTGGATGCAGGTCGCATCGTATTTGTTGCCGGATTTCAGGGGGCCACGGAACGCGGAGCTATCACAACTCTGGGACGCGGCGGCTCCGATACCACGGCGAGTGCCCTCGGTGCTGCCGTCAAGCCGCATGTTGAGCATGTTGAGGTTGAGATCTACACCGATGTCGATGGCGTTAAAACTGCCGACCCACGCATTGTAAAAGATGCACGTACGCTCTCAGTCGCATCGTATGCGGAAGTATCTGAAATGGCGCATCAAGGCGCCAAGGTTGTTCACCCCAGGGCTGCGGAGATCGCTGAAATACACGATGTCCCCCTCTGGGTCAAGTCAACATTTGAGGAAGCGCCAGGGACGTTGATTCGCCGCGCGAGTACAGCTGAGGACAGCAGCCCGCGCATCACCGGCGTGACCAGCACCGGAAAGCTGGTCTACCTGCGCTTTCCACTCCCGGATGTCAGTGACACCGACCGTGCAAAGATTGAGCGTGAAGTGTACCGCCTGCTGCGTAATGAAGAGATTTCCATCCACTTAAGTAGCACCGGGAATGGTGCATTCGCCTTTGCAGTGGCGCGTGAGCACCTTGGGCGTGTCTCGGAGCTAATAGATGGTCTGGTAATCCCGGGTGAGCTAGGTCCACGGACACATCCACCGTATGGAGTCATCACGCTGCTGGGGATTGGTTCGACTGGCCGCGGGATGAACGCGCAGCGTACATTACTTGCGGGTGCGAGCTCACTCGTCGATATCCGTGTGGTTGAGGCCGACATGGTTGAGAACTGCACGATGGTCAGTGTGATCGCAACTGGCATCGATGACATCCCAGGGATCTTTGTAACCATGCTTGGCGTTCTGGATGAGCAGGGTGTCTGGCTCTATCAAACTGCGGACAGTGCGTATTCGCTGTCGGTTTTGATTCGTGAAGCAGATAGCGTAAGAGCTGTCCGGACGTTGCATGAGGCATTCAGCCTCGGGACGGCGGGTGTCTGTGGATAAGGAACTGCTCGAGAGCCTTCAGGGCCAGGATGACATCGATGAGGAGGGAGCTCTCGAGGCTAAGCTCCTCTCCGATGTCTCTGCAGCGCGGAATGAGCCGTTGCCAGAGCCACCAAAGGTCGTGCTTGACCGCCCAATCGTGCCGGAGATGAAAATTCGCGGAGCGCGTGGGATGCAGGTCTCGGTATCCGAAGCCCGTTCGATGGGGGATGGCTGGAACATCGCATCCGCGCTGACCAGCTCGCTGATAGCTGGCGTCCTTGTTGGCCTCGCGCTCGACAAGTGGGTGACCGCAAAGTGGGCACCTGCGGGATTGATCGTGGGGTTTGTCCTTGGGTGTGTCAGTGGCTTTGCCAACCTGATTAAACTTACGAATCGACTCGCAGCCCGTGACGAAGCTGCAAAGAAGGTGGCGGAAATGTCTGCCGATAAGTTATCTGGTAAGTGATGCTACGCAATGAGGCGGGCGATCCGGATCGCCCAGTCGCCATCATTACAGGCGTTATCGGCTTTGTAATCGTGAATGTACTCGTAGGTTACAAACTCAATTGGGCAGTATGGCCATTTGTCACTGGCGTCATTTTGGCGGAGATGCTGTGGATTGGAAACAGCCTAATCATACGCAAATACTTAACTCCACAAAAAATCAACGAATCAAATTCACAAAAACGGGCATTGTCCGTTTTCGCTTTGGTAAAATACCCCTTGGTCGCGGTGTGCATCTGGGCGTCGGTACGTCTTGGAGACACACGTCAATTAATGTCCTTCGTTGCCGGGTATCTGGTTTTACAGATCGTGGTGGTGGTGCGCATGATTGGTCAAGCTGCGGCGCAGATTCGATAGAGGTTGATCACGGTGCCACAATCAGTACAAGCGAACAACTCGGACACATTCAAGGTCGGCATGCCCGTGCAGGTTGCACAGGGTGGTCATGAAGCGCCTGCCGGTGAAGCATCCGGGCATGGTGCAACAGAAGCCGGTCATGCAGAAGGGACACATGCATCCGTAGGCCACGGTGGTGGTCATGCCGGTCCTGTTCGCCACGATAAGCTGGGTGAGCACGTTGCTGAGTGGTACTCAGTCATGGGCTTCCTCATTGCGTTGACGTTGATTGTCTTCGCCCGTGTCCGCATGGGTAAACTTGATGTCCGCCGGCCAACTAAGGGGCAGCTCCTGATTGAACAAGCTGTCGCATCGATTACGCACTTTTCAAAGGCATCGATTGGCCCCGGCGGCGAGCGCTTCGCGCCGTTTGTCGGTGTTGTGTTTGCATTCGTGTTGCTGTCAAACCTCTGTGGTGTGTTACCGATGTACTGGTTGCCGACGGGTGAGGGGATGGCTCCAGCTTGGTCTTTCACACCGGCACCTACGGCAAACATATCTGTCACGTTTGCACTTGGTTTGATTGTCTTCGTGATGTTCAACTACGAAGGTATCAAGGCAAATGGCGTTGTTGGTCACCTGAAGCACTTTGCGGGTCCGATGCCGGCGCTTGCGCCGCTGATTTTCCCGATTGAGTTGATCGGTGCTCTGGTTCGTCCGCTGTCGCTTGCGATGCGTTTGTTTGGAAACGTTTTCGGCGAAGAGACGGTTATTGCAGTTTTGATTTCGATGGCAGCTGTGCTGACATCCGGTATTGTGCCATTCCAGGCGCCTATGTTGGCGTTTGGAGTGTTTGGATCTATCGTTCAGGCGGGAGTCTTCGCGATTCTCACTTGTTCGTATATCGCTCTTTCCATCGGTGATCATGGAGATCATGGTCACGAGGGGCATGGAGAGCATGGCGCGGCACACGCGCACTAAACCAACAGGTTAGGGATGCGGCGGTGTGACCGCCATTGTGGAGGAATAGCGAAATGTTGTATCTCGGTCTTCTCGCACTCGGTGTGGCTTTGGGTCTTCCGATTGCGGTTATCGGAGCTGGTCTTGGTCAGGGCAAAGCTGCTGCTGCTGCACTTGAAGGTGTTGCACGTCAGCCAGAGGCAGCCGGCAAGATTCAGACAATGATGATTATTGCGTTGGCTCTTATCGAGTCCCTCGTCATCTATGCGCTCCTGATGTTCTTTATGCTTCAGGGCAAGCTGCCTACGTTGACCGTTGCGGACCTCGCAGGCCTCAAGTAATCGAAATGCATCCGGTTGCGGCGTGCCGCCCGCAACCGGATGGTTCTCTGTAAATGTCCGCACTTTGCGGGCATGAGCCATCTAAATAAACTATGGACGTTCTTAACAACCTCAATGTCGACCTGAAGCTCGTTCTGGTCAACATCATCGGCTTTGTCATTCTCTTAGTAGTGGCAAAGAAAATGGTGTTCGACCCGATTGGCAAAGTCGTCTCCGAGCGTGATTCAGACATCAGTGGTCAATATGACCGCCTGGAATCTGCACAACGTGAGATGGAAGCACTCAAGGCTGACTATGAAAGCCGCTTGACTGCCATCGAGGCGGAAGCACGCGAGAAGATTCAGACTGCGATCAAGGAAGCTCAGGCTGCCCGAGATCAGATTCTTGCCGATGCAAATCAGAAGAGCCACGAGATTGTCTCCAAGGCAGAGGCTGAAGCAGAACGTGCCAAGGAGCAGGCGATGACTGAGCTGCGGATGCGTATTGTCGATATCGCTGTTGGGACAACCAAGCGAGTAATCGGTGAGAACCTCTCCGCTGACCGTCAGGCAGCGCTTGTGGATGAATACATCGCGACCGGAATCGCGGAGGCGTAAGCAAACCTATGCAAGACACCTCTGTCGTCCGGCGCTATGCAGTTGCATTGCTGAATCATGCCGAGAAAGCTGGTTCGGTGGATGCAATC
>JBEDDQ010000291.1:0-7441 GCA_041176185.1 Armatimonadota bacterium
TCCCTAACTGCACCGTTGGATTTATGATCCCTACCTTTTAGTTATTCTGATTGCATTTGGAGGTATCCATCTCCATGAGTGAGTGAGTCCGTCAAAGCGACCTATTGACTATGGATAGACCTTGTTTCGATGGTGAGTAATCCAAGAGGACGTCATCCTGTTGTGGCTCTGGGATAATATAAACAACTATGTTTCGATTCCTGACCGCTGGAGAATCCCACGGTCCCTTAATGACAACCATAATTGAGGGACTCCCTGCTGGACTTACCGTTGTTGCTGCTGATATCAATGCAGATCTTGCCCGCAGACAAGGCGGTTATGGTCGGGGGGCAAGGCAAAAAATCGAGACTGATACTGTCGAGATTACCGCCGGTGTCCGATTTGGAAAAACGCTTGGGTCTCCCGTTACGCTCTCTGTCCGGAATCGGGACTGGATGAACTGGTCCAGTCGGATGCAGGTTGAACCTCTCGATGAACATGCACAGCCAATCCCTGCTGTAACCGTGCCGCGGCCAGGGCATGCTGATTTCGTTGGGATGCGTAAATACAGCCACGATGATCTTCGAAATGTTCTTGAACGCTCCAGTGCGCGGAATACAGCTACCCTTGTCGCCGTTGGTGGTGTCGCACGGGCATTCCTTCGGGTTTTCGATATCGAAGTCGTGTCGCATATTGTTCAGATTGGATCTGTCAAGTCAGATTACGTAGGTGACCTCACTGCGAGTGCAGTACGGGAACGCGCAGCAGATAGTCCCGTCTCATGCATCGATGAAGCCGCATCTGCTGAAATGGTTGCTCTGATTGATAACGCCAAACGTCGTGGAGATACCCTTGGCGGCGTTTTTGAAGTCGTTGTCTTCGGTCTTCCGATTGGTCTTGGTTCGTATGTCCACTGGGATGAACGAATCGATGGACGATTGGGCCAGGCTATCCTCAGCATCAATGCGGTAAAGGGAGTCGAAATCGGCCTTGGATTCGGAGTTGCAGGACTACCCGGATCGCAGGTTCACGATGAGTTTGCAGTAGATGATACTGGCCATGTCCTACGTCCAAGTAACCGTGCAGGCGGGACAGAAGGTGGAATCACAAATGGACAGCCTCTCGTCGTAAGAGGTGCGATGAAGCCTATTGCCACTCTGATGCGTCAGCTTGGTAGTGTAAATGTACAAACCGGCCAGGCAGCCCCGGCATTTGCTGAACGCTCCGATGTCTGTGCTGTTCCAGCCGCAGGTGTGATTGCAGAAGCCATGGTCGCTATCGTTCTTTTGGAAGCCTTTCTTGAAAAGTTTGGCGGTGATTCCATGGATGAGATACGTCGTAACTACGATGCGTACATGGCCGCTCCGTTCGGTGCGGTGGTAGCTTAGTCGTTCGTGGTTACACTGCGGAATGACAAGCGTAATATTGTCCTCATAGGGTTTATGGGATGCGGGAAGACGACCATCGGTAGACAGCTCGCATCTCGACTGGACTTTGGGTTTACAGACACCGATGCCCTGATAGAAGCACGGATTGGTGGTTCCATCCCGGAGTACTTTGCGAGTCACGGTGAGCCCGCCTTTCGCGAGATTGAACATGAGGTTGTTTCAAAGGTTTCCAGCCTCGCCAATCAAGTGATTGCGACGGGCGGTGGGGCTATCCTGCGTGACGACAATCGGGCACTCCTAAGCTCCGATAACGCTGTTGTCTGGCTAACGGCACGTCCGGATATTGTAGTAGCACGTACAGAGCGAAGGCGCGGTGCGCGGCCACTCCTGACCACGGAAGAAGATCCACTCGAGCGTGTCCTGCGGATTCTGGCCATTCGAGGGCCTCTCTATCAGTCGATTGCGGATGTCATCATCGACACATCAGATCGTCCGGTACATCGCGCGGTGGGGGATATTGTTCGTAAATGTGTCCTTCCTTATCGTTTAGGAGATTCGACGAAGTGAGCCTGAATACAACGGTCGATGTCAATTTCAACGATGGTCGGAGCTATGTTATTTCCATCGGCGATAGTCTCCTAAGTGAAAGATCACTTTCCACGGGAGGCAAGGCTTCTCACGCGGTAGTTATCACTGAAAGTGCGATTGTAAACCTCGGTTCGGATGGACCACTACCAAAGACTGTTGCCAACCTGGAAGGGCAGGGGTTACGGGTCGATGTCATAACGTTTGAGGGCGGAGAAGCCCGGAAGAACATGGCATCCGTCATGGATATCATGCAGCAGCTCTATGAAATTCCCACTGTAGACCGAAAGACACTGCTTGTCGCAGTTGGCGGTGGTGTTATTGGGGATATTGTCGGCTTTGTTGCAGCGATATACCTTAGAGGGCTTCCTTTCGTACAGGTGCCAACAACCCTGCTGGCGATGGTAGATTCATCGGTCGGTGGTAAGACTGGCGTCGACTTTGTACAAGGGAAAAACCTCGTCGGTGCCTTTATACAGCCATCGGCTGTCTGGATAGACACTTCCGTCCTCGCAACCCTCCCAAAAAGGGAGCTCGCTGCCGGTATGGCGGAAGTGGTTAAGTATGGCATCATTTCGGACCGAGATATCCTCGATCTCTGTAAAGTGTTGCCGACCGAGACAAAGCAGTACATCGATATTGTCACCAAAAGCTGTGCCATAAAGGCCTCAGTGGTGATCGAAGATGAGCATGAAATAACCGGGGCCAGGGCTACCCTCAACTTTGGGCATACCATCGGTCATGCACTTGAAGGCCTCACGGGTTATCAGCGATACAAGCATGGGGAAGCCGTAGCCATCGGGATGGTTTCTGCTTGCCACATCGGGATAGCCGCAGGTCTTACACCGCCCGTTATCCTAAACACGCTGCTCGAAACACTCACTTCTATCGGGCTTCCAACGACACTCCCGGATGACATCACCGACGATGCACTTATCGCACTGACATCCCGGGACAAAAAGGCCGCCGCCGGTGTCGCCAGATATGTCATTGCACGGGACTTTGGCCGGATGGAGCTGCATACGCTTCAAGCCGATGTCGTAAATGCCGGACTTGCACAGCATAGAAGCAAGGAGGGACACCATGTCTGAGCAGATTACATCTGGGATCCTTATCATTTGGATGACGTTTGCAACATTTGTCTTTTTTTCACCGTATTTGGGAGTGGCAATACCGATGCCGGCTGCGACAGCTGTCTATGCATTAATGTTGGTAGGGGGTATTGTCAGGGTATTACTGATGTGGCTACGAAGCCGTAGTGGGACGATTAAGCAATCATGAACGATGGTGTTCGGGAGGACGGTAGTCAGCCTCAGCTGTCACTTGGCATTCTGAGTGAGCGCTATGACCTGCTTGACGATTTTGGTACAACGCCCCTCTTTAGGCATTTTCGTGCGAGGGATATGCAGCAGAACACATTGGTGTCTGTCAAGCTTCTCCGCTCAATCATGCGCGAATACCCCGATGTCTTTGATGCCGTAAAGGTATCGGCATTGACCCATCTCTCACTTCGGTCTGACCATATCGCACAGCTCCTCGATGTCGCTGAAGATCCAGAGCACGGGCTGTTTGTTGTCGAACAGTTTGTACGCGGAGTGGATTTGGCGGATCGCATCCAGCGGTCTGCCCTTCCGATGCCGATAACGATCATCAACCTACTGCTCCCCGTTGTCGCTGCTCTTCAGGAGGCACACGCACAAGGCGCAGTTCATGGGGGAGTACGCCCGGATAATATCGTCATCGGATTGGATGGCAAAGCCGTGCTGGCGGGTTGGGCCTGCGCTCCAGCACTGCATCGACTCGCGCAACGGGACCCTGGCATTGCCCTGCGCGTCGCACGCTATGCAGCTCCTGAGACCTCAACGATTCACAGCTGGACCCCATCATCTGACATCTATTCGTTTGGTGTTGTTCTCTACGAAGCACTGACGGGCGAACTGCCTTTTACTGGTGAGGATGCGGTTGAGCTGGCAACGCGTCATGCGACAGTGCCGCCCGTCCCACCATCAATGACGAATCCTGCAGTGCCAAAAGATCTTGACAGTCTCGTGTTGAAGTGTTTGGAGAAAACCCCGGCGGATCGGTTTACATCGGCATCCGCACTTTATCAGCAGCTGGTTCAGATAGGGGATGTCTTGCGTTCCGGTAGGAGTTACGGCGTCGGTGATGAAGTAACGCCCACTGTGGCAAGCCCCGGTGTTCAATATGGGCTTGTGCAACCGCAGGAGCGGATGGGCAGTCCCCGCGAGTCGTGGAGTGATGATATGGCTAAACGACGTTCCACTACGGTTGTGGATGACGACGATGATGTTGATGATGGCCGCTACGCAAATGCCAACGCCAGAGCACTGAAGCAGCGGAATGCGAGTATCTGGGCGATGCTTGCTGCATCGTTTGTTCTCCTAGCAAGTATTGTCGGTGTGGTCCTGCTCGTACGCCCATACCTAATGCCTGCAGAGATTATCCTTGTGCCGGCCCTAAAAGGTAAGACCCTTACAGAAGCCCAGGCGCTAGCCGATGAACGTGGGTTCAAGGTTGAAATTGTGGATCGCAAGAACAACCCGGATGTCCCAAAAGATGTCATTTATCAGGTTCGGGAGGCCGAAGGCCAAGCGGTGCGCCCTGGTAGTGTTGTTGCCATTTGGGTCAGCGATGGGCCTGAAATGCTTCCGGTACCCGATTTGCGTGGAAAGACTATCGGGCAATCCAAACGTTCCCTTGAAGAAGCAGGCTTTGCCCTCGGTGGAACGACGAAGAAACGTGACTTTGCGGAAGCGGGTACTGTAATCGATCAAAGTGTGGCGGGAGCCGATTCAGCCCCGCGTGGTGCGAAGATTGATATTGTCCTCTCAGCTGGAGATGAAGTGATTCCCGGGGATGAAACTGACCCCGCAGTCACCGATCCCGGAGTCGCTGGGGGCGCTGATTCTCAAGAACCACAACCAACCGGACTTCCAGCAGCTGAATCCGGGAAACCACGTTGGTTCCGAATTCCGTATACGGTCCCTGATGATGGTGCCGAACACCATATCCGTGTCGATGTTGAAGAAGAGGATCAAAACCGTACCGTTTATGAAAAGACCCATCAGGCCGGGGAAAAGGTTAAAGTAGAGTTCGAAGTCAAGACGTTGAAGCGAAAGATACGCCTCTTTGATAACGACCAGCTTAAGGGAGAGGTTGAGTAAGTAAATGCGTACGCCTCAAGTGGAGCTTGCGCCATCCTTACTCGCTGCCGACTTCTCAGCCTTTGGAGATGCGGCAAGACGCTGCCTTGCAGCGGGGTGCACTTGGCTGCATATCGATGTAATGGATGGGCACTTTGTGCCAAACCTTACCTTTGGAGCGCCGCTCGTCAAAGCACTGCGTAACCGGGAACCAGATGCAATCCTAGATGTCCATCTGATGGTCTCCGAGCCGGAGAAATGGGTCGGACCGTTTCGCGATGCTGGTGCGGATGCATTGACCATTCATGCGGAAGCAACCGTTCACTTACACCGTGTTTTGCAGCAAATCCGGGCGAGCGGAGCGCTTTGCGGCGTCGCGATCAATCCTGCAACGTCAGTAAGCGTCCTGGAACATGTTGGTGACTTACTGGACATCGTTCTGGTGATGACAGTGAACCCCGGTTTTGGTGGACAGAAGTTCATCCCAGCGGCGGCAGAAAAAGTCGGTCAGCTAGCACGGTGGCGTGAAGCAAACGGGCTCGATTTTCGTATCAGCGTAGATGGTGGCGTGGATGCCAGCAACATTCAAAGCCTTGTGAGGAACGGCGCATCCATACTGGTTGCCGGTTCAAGTGTGTTTGGACATGACGATGGCATTGTTGGTGGCGTGGATGCCCTGACAAAGGCACTGGAGCCATAACCCGTGCAAATCGCACTCGCCGTGGTCTTTGTGATGACCGTAATCTTTGCCGTGCGGGGTTACCCAAGCGGGTACGGAGCTCTTTCAAAGCGCTCCCACCTCTACCGAACTGCGGCTCTTGGCCTCCTCATTCTATTGATTATCGTTGCGTTTGTTGGGTTTTCATTGCCACTTGATGGCCCTAAAAAACTGATCGCATTCCGCCAGATTAGCATTCTGCTTGTGTCCGTGATGTTGGCACTTAGCCTCGTATGTGCCGCTGGCTTGGATGCCCTTGAGAGTTACTCTGTCGTTCGGCGGCAGGAACGTCTAGCGAACCAAAAGGTTGCAGAAGAGCTTCAAGCTCAGCTACAGGGACGTAAGGAGCGGGAGCCGCTTGACTAAAGTTGCGGTTGATCGTAAGTGGATGAGGATGGCATTACGCATCGCAGAGAAGGGCCGTCCGCATCCAAATCCGCCGGTTGGAGCGGTTGTTATTCTAAATGAAGCAGTGATCGCACGCGGCTGGCACGATGGACCAGGCACTCCCCATGCTGAACAAATGGCATTGGATGCCTGCCGTGGCAAGGCTGCGGGAGCCACACTCTATGTTACGCTTGAGCCTTGTTGCCACACTTTAGGGCGTGATGGCTGTCCAAGGCTTCCGTGTTGGCAGCGCTGCGTGGATGCTGGTGTTTCCCGAATTGTCATCGCTTGTGAAGATGTCGATCCCAGAACTGCTGGTAGAGGTATCCAGCAGCTGCGTGATCATGGCATCCATGTAGATGTAGGTTTACTGAGCGACGAAGCAGTGCGCCAGCAGCGCGGTTTCCGCAGTCTGCAGGCTGCTGGACGCCCGTTTGTCACACATAAAGTTGCCACAACCCTGGATGGCCATATCGCATGTGAAGGTGGCGACTCTCGGTGGATCACCGGGGAGAAAGCGCGTCGTGCCGTTCATCGGTTACGGGCGGAATCCGATGCCGTTATCGTCGGGGTTGGCACCATCATCGCAGATGACCCAGACCTAACCGTACGGTCTGTTCCATTGCCAAGTCGCCGGCAGCCTCGGGCGGTGGTGTTTGATCGCACGCTACGTATGCCTGTCAACGCGAAAATTGTACGACCAGGAACGGTAGTCGTAACGACATCGGATGCTGCACCAACACAGAAGAGAGAGCACTTGAGGACATGGGGTGTCACGTAATTGCTCTCGATGTCGGTAAATATTCGATAGGAAATATTTTGCCACTCCTTGCCGACATCGGTATGGGAATTGTATTGCTGGAAGCGGGCGGCACGCTTGCATCAGAGTTTTATCGGGCCCGCTGTGTAGATGAAGTCCAGTGGTTTGTTGCTCCGAAAGTCGTCGGCGGTGGGAATGCACCGGTTGGGCTTTCTGGTCCACCTCTCGTGACCCTCATGAACAATGCAATTGAGTTGACGCAGATGCAGGTCCACAGGTATGGTATAGATGTGCGGATCACAGGGCGGCCTGTGTGGGAAGGACGGGAGGCAGAGAACTGATGTTCACAGGCATTGTCGAAACAACCGGCAAGGTTACACGAATCGACCGACTGAGCGAGTCAGTCCGCCTCAGCATCGCTGCCGGACGTGTTTCTGAAGATGTGGCACTTGGCGATTCC
>JBEDDQ010000292.1:0-12154 GCA_041176185.1 Armatimonadota bacterium
TCGTGGAAGAGGCGTGAGCCCATACTGCCTCCGATAATGCAGTCGAGCAGCATCGCTGCATAGCGGTCATCCGCGTGGTGTGTCGGTCCGGTTTGTCCCAGGCAAAAGTGAACCTGCTCGGTATCTTCAGCGACAAACTTCTTGCCTTTGTAAACATTTGGAAGAGGAAGTCTGGATCGCTCAACACCGCGGCTCAAGTGTCCCATGGATGCAGCTATTTGCGCTACGACCACATCATGATTGACATTTCCTGAGAGGGCGACGGTGATCCGGCTACCCTGGTAGCGCTCAGCCATCAGCTTTCGCAGATGCTCGGGTTCAGCCGATGCCACGACATCAGCGCGTCCGATAACTGGAACGCCAAGCGCATGTTTAGGGAATAATGTCTCCGCAAAGATGTCGTGAATCAGGTCTTCGGGGTCATCATCCCGTTGTTTTATTTCCTCAAGAACAACACCACGCTCCCGGTGGGTCTCCTCGACTGGAAAGAGCGGGTCTGTCAACATGTCGGACAGAATATCAATCGCAGTAATCACATCCGCCGCCAGCGTCCGCATGTAGTAGCAGGTGTGCTCACGGTCGGTAAAGGCGTTCATATATCCGCCAATGGAATCTACTTCATCAGCGATCTGCTTTGGTGATGGACGCTTTGTGGTTCCTTTGAACAACATATGTTCCAGAAAGTGGGAGAGACCCTGTTCTTCGTACGTCTCATCACGGGAACCGGATTGCACCCAGAATCCG
The DNA here is from genome assembly GCA_041176185.1 of Armatimonadota bacterium. Classification (GTDB taxonomy): domain Bacteria; phylum Armatimonadota; class Armatimonadia; order Armatimonadales; family Armatimonadaceae; genus CAIRTT01. The sequence continues at coordinate 745 of JBEDDQ010000292.1, forward strand.
ACTGCAGCTGATGCTACATGTGGGACGTGTTCAGAAACAATTCGAAGGCCATTTGGCAGGGTTGTCAGTTGATAGTTTTCAGTCATTCGGACCTAATCGGTTGTGGATGCCGCTAGTGTAGCGGTGATTTCCTGCACGATGCAATTGACGGTGTTGGTTACGCGGTCAAACGCATCGGGTTGGTGTGTATCCTCCCGTAATGAGGGGATATGGATAAACAGCGCTGGGCAGTCGCCGTGAAAGTGGCGGGCGAGGAAGTAAGTGTGGTTGCACAAAAACGACCCAGCTGACAGGGACACGGTAGTCCGTGCAAATCTGTCATCCCGCGGGACTTTTTGAGTGAGTGCGTGGACATCCAGGTTGCTGAAATACGCAGCTGGTGCACTCTCCACAATCTTGGATGGTTCTACGGCAAGTCCATCGTTATCAGGAATCCTAAAGTCATCATGGTTGAGGGCGACCAGCTCGAGACGCACGACTTCCTCCGGACCCGCTTCACCAAGCAAGATGATGGCATCAGGGGAGTGCTGATCAGCGAGCTGACTTAGCGCTTGGAAAACAGTGGTCCTCCTGACAGGGAGGATACCAGTGCAAAGGCGTGCTGATGACAGCGATAGGCGCCCCAGAATCACCTCGGATGCATTGACATCCGAGTCCCCAAAAGGCTCGAAGGCGGTAACCAGTACCACCTTCGTCAGTTGATCCACTACTTGCCCAGCTTTCGCAGGTTTTGTAGGCAGCGATTAATGCCATCAAGGGCAGGGAGGGCCTCGTCTTCGTATTCGACGATGTACCATTTGGTACCACCTGTCGTTTCGCAGACATCAAAAATTTCGGCAAATGGAACATCGCCTTCGCCGACCGGCGGCGCGTAGCTCTTGTTCGCGACATCATAGTCTTTGAGGTGCACCGTGGTTGCTCTTCCTGGGTAGGCCTTCAGGAAGGGGAGTGCATCTCCGCCACCAGACAGCGCATTTCCGGTGTCGAACTGCATAATCACCGATGGATCTGCGTTGCCAAAGAAGACATCCCATGGCAACTCAGTCTCACCATCCAGGACTTTGAATTCCTTGTCATGGTTGTGGTAGCCGGTTCGTAGGCCATGAGGAGCGAGTGCTGCACTGATTTGACTGAGATCAGTTGCTGCCTGTTTCCATTCAGCATTCGATGCAGCGGGCAACCAGGGCACGATGAGGAACTCATTTCCAATGGTTTTTGCGAACTCAATTGATGCCTCAAGTTGGTCGCCTTGAAGTGTTTCGATTCCAACGTGCGCTCCGGCAACTTTAAGACCTTCTGCATCCAGCCAGGTACGGATTTGAGCGGCACTGTGGCCATACCAACCAGCGAATTCTACGCCATCAAAGCCCATTGCCTTAATCTTGGCCAGTGTGCCGGGAAGATCCTGTTCCGCCTCGTGGCGGACACTGTAGAGCTGTACTGCTATAGGAAGGTTTGCCATGGAATTATGCCTTTCTACGTCGGCGGAGAATCTCATCGGTGAGAACACCCGCCATAATCACGGCGCCAGTGACGGCGAATTCAAGCGATGATGGGATATGCAGGAGTGTTACAAGGTTTTGCAGGACACGGAGGAGGGTTGCTCCAAGCACTACGCCTACAACGCTGCCTTCTCCGCCGCGGAGGCTACAGCCACCAAGGACAGCGGCGGCGATGCCATAGAGCTCGTAGCTGTTACCGTGTGTTGCAGGACCAACAGTGTTTGTAAAGAATGCAAGCAAAATCGATGCGACACCTGTAAGGACCCCACAAATGATGTAGGCCTTCATGATGACGCTATTTGCGTTAATGCCTGCATATCGCGCAGCATCCTCGCTTCGGCCAACTGCAATAAGGTGCCGTCCGAAGACGCTTCGGTGGAGAACAACCCAGAGGATTACTGCAACCAGCATCAGTAACCAAAACGTGTTCGGAATACCCAGTGTGTTGCTGTTTGCGATAGGTGGGAGCCATTCGAAGCCCTTTGCCATCCCAAAGCCCTTGGTTTCATCATTTGCAACCGTACGCGCGATACCCCGGTACACAAGCAGGCCACAGAGCGTCACCAAAAATGGCTGAAGCTTGACCTTTGTGACCAGGATGCCATGGAGCACTCCAATAGCTGCACCTAGCCCGACGGTGATAAGCACTGCCATCACCGGAGGCGCTCCGCGCTCAAGCAACATCGCAAGCGCAACACCCAGCAATGCGAACACAGAACCTACGGAGAGGTCGATGCCTCCGGTGATCACCACAAAGGCGAGGCCGAGGCTGAAAATTCCATAGATGCCTGTTAGGCGGGCCATGTTTTGCAGGTTTTCAGGACGCAAAAAGTTTGGGTTTTGAGCACTGGTCATCAGACAGAGAAGGACTAAAAGTCCAAAGATTCCCAGCTCTTTGCGGGCGAGAAATGTCTTCAGGGATGCCTTGTTAGTCATGATGTACAGCCAATCTCAAAATGGATTCCTCCGTTGCGTCGCTACGCGGAATACTTCCGGTCACTTCACCATTACGCAACACCAGGACACGATCCGAAATCCGGAGGACTTCCTCCATGTCACTGGAAATTACCAACACCGCCACATTCTCAGCAGCGAGCGCACGAATCAGCCGGTAGATTTCGTCCTTTGCACCGACATCGATGCCACGGGTCGGCTCATCAAAAATCATCACCTTGGGAGACAAGGCAAGCCAACGCGCAAGGACAACCTTTTGCTGATTTCCACCAGATAGGTTTGCAGCCGCCATTTCAACCGACGGAGCCTTGACTGTTAGTGCATTCGCACGCTCCTGCGTTATGCGGTTTTCTTGTACACGGTTCACGAGACCAGCGGTCTGCATGTTGGCAAGGTCTGGAAGCGAAATATTTTCGCGGATACTCAGCGACACGACCAGACCGTGGTGTCGGCGGTCTTCGGGAACAAGGTAGAGCCGATTTGCGATGGCGGTTTGAGCGCTGGTAATCGCGAGCGGCTTACCACTCAGGCTGATGGTTCCTGTCACAGCCGGGGTGATGCCAAAGAGTGCTTCCGCGAGCTCGGTTCTACCGGCACCGACAAGCCCTGCCATCCCGACGATTTCACCCGCACGCAGCGTAAACGATGCCTTACCCGCTGGGTGACGCAGCGTTGTCAAGTCCTTGACATCGAGGACTACCTCACCGGGTGTCAGCGGCACATAGGATATATCACCGGCAATCTTGCGTCCGACCATCGCCGCAACCATACGGTCGTGTGTCAGCTCAGCTTTCGCCAGCTCACCTGCATTATTGCCATCCCGAAGCACGACTGCACGGTCTGCTACTGCTGTAACCTCACCGAGGCGGTGGGTGATGTAAACAACGGCAACGCCTTGCGACTTCAGTTCGCGAATGAGGTCCAGAAGCGTCGCGGTTTCCGTTGGCGTCAGCGAAGATGTTGGCTCATCGAGGATCAGAATTTTCGCATCCTGTGCAAGCGCACGGGCGATTTCGATCAGCTGTCGGTGCGCAATGGGTAAGTTGGAAAGCGGCGTGGTTGGATGGACATCTAGGCCCACACGCTTAGTAGCTTTGGATGCAATGGCATGCATCGCCGGAACATCGAGCATCCCAAACTTACGAGGCTCGCGCCCGAGGTTAATGTTTCCAGCAACATCGAGGTTGTCGAGAACCGAAAGTTCCTGGTGGACAAACGCGATTCCGAGCTTGCCTGCATCCGCAGGAGATGCTGGTTTGGCTGGTGTTCCCCCGATGGTTACTGTGCCGCTGTCCGGCTGCACGACACCACCGAGAATCTTCATCATCGTGGACTTACCTGCGCCGTTTTCACCAAGGAGGGCTACAACCTCTCCAGGCATTACGGACAGGGAAACATTGTTTAACGCAACCACGCCGGGATATCGCTTGGATATCCCGGACATGATCAGTGCGGGGACAAGACCTGACAATGTCAGCTCTTGCCTGTCAACTTCTTAAGCTCTGCCCAGAAGGTGTCGACATCGGTTTGCTTGATGACCTTTGTCGGGACGATGATCTGCTTGTTCTCAGGAATTTCAGGCTTCTCACCCTTCAGCAGTGCGGACATCATCTTGACAGACTGATAGCCAAACTCATATGGCTGCTGAACAACCGTTCCTGCAACGTGACCATCTTTGATTGCCTGTAAGGTCTCATCCTGCTCGTCGAACGCAACAATCTTGATCTTTCCAAGCTTGCCAGCATCCTTCAATGCAGAAACGATTGCAGGGGTGTTGTAGGCAAAGAGGCCGACCATACCAACGATGTCAGGATTCGCCGAAAGAATTTCGGTTACGTTTGTCTTGGCTTTTGCCTGATCAAAGTTGTCGGTACGGGTATCGACGACAGTGATGTTTGTACCCTTCAGAGCATCCTTGACGCCCTGAATACGCTCTTTGGCATTTGCCTGATCGGTTGTTCCGACAAAGAGGACAATCTTTCCACCAGTTGGAAGGACTTCCTTGACGAGCTCACCTGCCTGCTTACCAGCAGCGACATTGTCTGTGCCAATGTAAACGGTTCGCTTTGATTCCGGAGCATCAGAGTCCTGGGTAATCAAAATGGCCTTGTCAGCAACCTCATTCAGGTACGTGGTCTGGTTTACCGGATCCTTTGGAGAAATCGCGATTGCCTTCACACCATCGGCGAGGAGGCCATCAACGATTGCCTTCTGCTCTTCAGGGGTTCCCTGTGCGGGCATTTTAAACTCGACCGAAACATTGTCAAGCTCACCATCCGCCTTTTGGGTGCCAGCCTCTGCAATCTTCCAGAAGTCAGCAACACAGTTGGTAACAAAAGCGATCTTCGTGGATGAGCCTGCATCCGCAGCCTTATCACCGCCAGCACTACCCGTATTACAACCTGCTGCCATGCCAAACATTGCAACAGCACAAATGAGAATCCGTCGAGAAAGCAACATCAACGTCGATCTCCTAGTTTTAGTTGGACGACCGATGGAACACTGCGGATCCAACAGCCGAATCACCCTGAATGTTACAACACTCCATGTAGATTTCCCTTGCACTTTCCGACAACAAGATTGTGATTCGTGATTCCTATATGGATTCACTGGGAGAAGACATTTATGACAATTCGGCAAATATCGTCATCCGTGTGTAAGTCAGTATTGTTGTCAGCGGCGTTTGCTGCATCGATAGCTGCAAATGCTGACACACAGCGACCTACTCTGTACGTTGGGTCATCGCAGCTTCGTGGTTCTTTGGAACGCTCGGTTGGTGGTCAGACGGGCTTTGTGGGTATTGCATCGATTCCCTCATCCATCTCAGGGTCGCTTGCTCCAGGAATTGGCACCAACTCGTATGATCTGTACCTGTCCCGTTCCAGTAGTGGTGGGGGAAGCTTTACTACCTTTGGACTGATGCTAACCGAGCGTATTCCTTTGGGGGTAATGCGGGATGATGAAAATGTCGACAAGGTTCCGTATTTCGGATTTGGTCTCGGCTTTGGCGTAACACAGGCGACCGTGAAGGGAACCGTTGGTGGTGCACCTGTCAGTTCTTCAAAGCAGGCATCCAGTCGACTGATTCGCCTCTGTGTTGGACAAAATTTCGGTAAAAAGACCAGCGTTGAGTTTGGCTATACGCTTACGCCAGGCGTTGGCGCACTTACTCCAAACCACGTCTCCCTCACCGTTGGAATAAAGCTTTAGTCCATAAAGGACGCTTACGCGCGGGTTGTGGCCACGGATGGCGCTCGAAGCCATGCGTTTCAAGCCACAGCTCGAGCGCGAGTAGCAACCAAATTTTTACCCCATGTCTGGGATAGGTCATGTGACCGTAACTTAGCCATTCAGTGAGTGCCTCTTGCCGGATGAATGGGGCGATACAGGCATCCTTACCCAGCAAAGTAGCCTCTGCCCAGGGCTTCAGTGGTCCACGAAACCACTTCTGCACCGGCACCATCATTCCGCTTTTGGGGCGTTCAATCACACTCTCAGGAAGCATCCCCTTTACCGCATCCTTCAGCACGGCTTTTTCCCGCCTACCATCCAGTTTGAATTCTGCTGGGATCTCAAACCCCGCTTGTACGATACGCACATCAAACAGGGGTGAGTGCGCTCTAACGCCCGTCGCATCGCCAATATTGCGCACCTTTGCCAAAATGTGGTCCGCACCTTTCAGACGTACATTCATCCACATCAAGCGGTTCAGGAATGACTGCATCACGGCAGAATCGTCGCTCAGGTAGGGGGCTAGGAGCTGCGCCAGTTCACCTGCATTTGGCTGATGAACACTCGGTTGGAGGAGGTTTTCCAAATCATCAAAGCACTTTTGGAAGGATCGAAAGTACATCGCAGCCAGCTCATCCGGGTGGCCACCATAAACCTGATGTAAGACCATTGGGACGTTTTTGGGACCGCCAAAGGTTGGATCTCCGCCCTCACCGTTGAAGATATGCCGTATCTCTAGGGATGCAGCCTTCTCAAACATCAACAGGTTGGGAGTCGTGAGCGGATCGCCAATCGGGTCATCAAGCATCGCCATCACGTCAGATGTACGTTCAATCATCATTTGCTCGGTGATTTCGAGGACGTGATGCTTTGTCCCGAGGTGCTCCGCAACGGCTCCAGACCACGCAAGTTCGTTAGCGTAGGAATCTCCAAAGTGGATGCTGATGGTGTGGACATCCCCCTGATGGAGCTGTTTTACAAATGCGGCTACCAGTGATGAGTCCAGCCCACCAGAGAGAAACACTCCAACTGGCTGTCCCGCGAGAGGCGCAAGGTGCTCTGAAATGACATCTGTCAGCAAATCCTTCAGATGTTTCGCATACCACTCAAGCGGCTTGTCGAAGTTGTTTGCATCAAGGATTAATGGTGCATCAAGCGGAGCATTTCCACGGCCATCCCAAGTGACTCCCGGGCGTAGCTCCGAAACCCCTGTAAACATCGTCCGGGCACCCGGTACAAATGCACAGCACAGATACTCGATAAGCGCACGTTCATCCAATGTACGCGGGTTATCCGCTAAGGCGACTGGTTGAACAGCGGTGGTAATGTCGTGCTTGCGATGCCGATAGTAGATGGTCTGTTCGCCGATGGCATCCCGTATAAAATTATCCAAAGCTGTCTGGTGCGGATGCATCGAATGCCGCGGTATCGCCTCCGGCAACCCAGGGGCTAAAGCCTGTGTCGTGGTAAGCATAGCCCATCGGACTCCACATGTAGCCCATTAGGAAAACCCCACCCATGCTGTCAAAATCATCCTCATAGGACATCCGGGAGGCTTCGGTGAGGCCCATATAGGCGGTCTTGAGGAGCTTTGCAGGACGAATTCCCGACAGCGAGCACATATAGCCTTGCTTAAGCCAATCAAGCTCATCTGTTGGAAGCCGCGTTTCAACGCTTGTGGAACTTCCATTTTCGACAAGAAGTTTTTGTGTCCAAGCTTGTCGTGGGCTGAGTCCGATATCTGCGATCCAAATACGGCGATCGCCAAACCAGTCAGACGAACGTAGATTCGCGGCTGATGAAAATGCGCTTGCCGATGCATCATGTAGATAGGCTACAACGAGGTTTGGGTTCCGGCCGAGCATCATCATGATGGCATCCCGGCGCTCCGCTGCCGGATAGCCACCATCGGCACTGAGGATGGCACAGTTATTCTCGAAGTGGAAGCGATTTGCGACAAGCATCGCTGCGATATCGGCATTATCTACGACAAGACAGCGGTCAAACGAGTAATTCAGCAGCTCAGGCAATACGGGGGTAGGGGTTGCTGTTGCAGGGTTTGCATCCACCAGTCCGGCGGGCTCACCGTGAATCCGAAGCCACTGGTTGTAGTAGTAATGGGTGAACGTCTCGAAACTCATCGGGGGGCCAGCGACTTTACCTTGCGCGGTGCCGCCCGGCGTCCCTCCAATGCCCATCGCGAGCATCAAGGGAACAAGCGCTACGATTCCCATTGCGGTTGCGCAGCCAGCGGATGACGGAGCTGGGAGGCGGCGCATAAATTCGTAGTACAGCTGTTTACACGTAAACGAGTACTTGCCTCCAGAACTGACCCCAAGGATAGCCTTGTGGAAAAGCATATCGGTAACCGCCATGTGATTAGCATAGGCTTGTAGGCGCTGACGGGATGTGCCTCCGAATGGATCTGACTGGACGGTATTGTCTATTTGTGGGAGACCTGTGAATGCAAAGCGATGGAGACATGCAGAACATTTGCTTGTCGCACGCGCGATTTTGTTCGGTGTATTACTCTGACAATGAATGCACTTCACGAAAAACCTCCCACTGAAACAGGGTCCAAATCCGCTCGCCAAGACGCCGCTTTCGGTAAGCGTCTGGCGCTTCCACAATACCAGACAACAGCTTATCGATACTCGCTTGGCGCATTCGCTGGTCCCGGTGTCGATTTTTGGCGCTTAGCTGTCGCCGCACTTTCTTACCGAGTTCGTGATCACCTGTGCACCAATGCGTTGATGGAACTCCCATCCCGCGTTTCGGGAGCGCTGCGATTTCCAGCGATGTCAATTCGGCGACGAGCTTTCTAAGTAGAACTTTGTCTGTCGATCCATCAAGAATGGCGGTATCCGGAAGTGACTCTGCACTTGCTACGAGGTCGCTGTCGAAGAAGGGGGCGTGGGCATCGATTCCGTGTGCTTCAACGAGCTCGGTAAACCGTGGAAGAATTGTCCCGCCGCCCTTTGTGGCAAAGTTTAGATGGCGAAGTATTGTAAGCAGTGACTGGCCTTGTTGGTCCGGGAGGCAGCTCGTTATCCAGGCGTGGACATCGAATGGACTTTGTTCGCCTGACTGTAAGGTCGGTGGGTCCAGCATGTCTGGGATGTCATCGAGGAAACGGTGAAAAGTCTTGCCGTAGATGGTTTCCAGCGGTGTTCCTGTAAGTGCAAGCTCGCTGACCATCGGCTTGTTCGCCCATCCACCAAAGACCTGATCTCCGCCTTCACCGCTCAAGAGTGCATCACAGCCTGCATCCGAGGCTGCCTGACCGAGAAGGAACCAGGGAACACAGACGGCATCTCCGTAGGGGCTGACCATTGCAGCCGTAGCTTCGTGGATATGTCGATGAATAGTTGCTGGGGAAGCATCCACGATGTAAAGGGGGATGTCCAGTAAGTGGGCAATCGCTCTTGCTGTGGTTACTTCATCACTCCAGGGCGGGCCAAAATCGAGAGTGAACGCGATCAGATTTGAGCGGTCGAGGGCTTTGCGGCTGATGGCAGCGATAACCGTGCTGTCGAGGCCTCCGGAGAGTGCAACCCCGATGCGTTTGTACGCAGGGAGGAGGCGTGCCTGAACGGATTCAGAAAGGATATCGCGGATGTCACGATTACATGATGCTGATGCGTTCGGAGGTTGATACGTAAATGGTCTGGTGAAGCCGGGCCGAATATGAAATGGAGGAACAATCCATCCAGTGGTGAGGTAGGACTCAAGAGCTTGCCTAGACGTGCCCCGAGAAATCGGCGATTGAATTACCGGCCGGTCAGCACCGAAACGCCTTCGTGACTCTGCAATCCTATTGTTTTGCGCGAAGCTCGACATTGGTTACAGTGAGGGTTCCCCGGGTGGATGCATCGTTGACGGTCTTCCCCGTCTTGAAAGCAATTTTTAGTTTTCCAGAAGGTGGCTGCCAGGAGGTGTTTTTCCAGTTGGAGCCTTGGCGCACCTGGCGTTGAAATTCTTTTGCAGAGATCGAAACGGATGTACCTGTCGCCGACACAGGGCCTTTCCAGCGAATATCACCTGCCTCGAGGTCTACGCGAACATTTGGAATGCCATTCCCTGCAACCTGAGCAGTTACTACTTCAACTTCACGGACATTCCCGGCTGAAACAAGGATGTTTCCAAAGAAGTCGCCTTTGCTGTCCGGTACAAACTGTTCGATTTGCAGAGTGGCTGCCCTGCTGTTCGCATTGATGCTTCCCTTTGACTCCGAATTCGCACGAACGGATACACTTGAGAGGTCATAGACATTCGTGACCGATGCCGTGGCCATTGCTACCGGAGATGGTGGAGCTGGCACCCGGGAGAGTGTTACCGACAGGATCGAGGCAGTAACCAATCCAAGTTGAATAACTACCGCAACAAACAACCATTTTCGGTTACGCTTTCGGTTGACAGCATCATGCCGCTGGAGGTGAAGTTCCTGAGCAGCCCGGTCAAGATATTCCTTTGGTATTCCCAGTTCCTCGGCCGCTGCCGCACTTGCATCCGCATTTCGCCGATGCTCTTCATCCTCACGGTAGAGCTTATCGGCGATCCGAAAGACTTCTGATTGGTCTTCGGCTGGGATATCCGTTTGTTTCAGCACGGGCTAGTCCTTGGTGACCTTTCCTTTGAAGTAGGCGATGGTTTCCAGCAGGCCTTCTTCAAGAGATACAACTGGCTCCCAGTTAAGGAGCGACTTTGCGATCGTGAGGTCCGGGCGCCGCTGCTTTGGATCATCAGATGTCGGAAGCTCTTGGTAGACGATCTCACTTGATGAGTTAGTAAGGCGCTTGATTTCCTGTGCAAACTCTAGCATTGTGCGCTCAGTTGGGTTTCCAAGATTTACCGGTCCGGCGTGATTGCCATCAAGCTCACTGAACCGGAAGATTCCTTCAATCAGGTCACGAACATAGCAAAATGAGCGTGTTTGTTGGCCGGTTCCGTAGACAGTGATTGGTTCGCCACGGAGCGCCTGACCGATAAAGTTTGGTACGACACGGCCATCATCAAGGCGCATATTTGGGCCGTAGGTGTTGAAAATGCGGAAGATACGGGCATCCACACCCTTGAACCTACGATAGGCCATCGTGATTGATTCACCGAAGCGCTTCGACTCATCGTAGACGCCGCGGATGCCAATTGGATTGACATTTCCCCAGTAGGTTTCTGGTTGCGGGTGGATGAGAGGGTCACCATAGACCTCGGATGTGCTTGCAATCAGGAAGCGCGCTCCCTTTTCCCTGGCAAGCTCTAAGGCATTGTGTGTTCCGACACTATTGACCTGCAGAATTTCGATTGGCTTTGTCGGGAAATCCACTGGGCTAGCCGGGGAGGCGAGGTGAAAAACGACATCAACAGAGCCTTCCACTGTAAATGGCTGAATGACATCTTGTTCGATGAGTGTGAATGCTGGATTGTCGATGACATCTGCGACATTGTCTGCACTGCCCGTGATGAAATTGTCGAGGACCGTGACTTTGTAGCCTTCGGAAAGAAGCCGCTTCGATAAATGTGACCCAAGAAATCCGCTTCCACCTGTTACGACTGCATGCTTCATCTCAATATCACCATTCCTTATCCTTCCCCCACAGGAAGTATCTAATTCTACCTACGCAGACAGTCGTGCGCCAAGTAACGAATGTCTGCAATAATGCCCCATGATTGCGTGCTTTCGTGCAGCTGTTGGGCTGGCCTTTACGACTCCTATTATCCTATCC
>JBEDDQ010000293.1:0-3291 GCA_041176185.1 Armatimonadota bacterium
CGCTTTGCGGCCTGGCGGCCCGCTGTCTCGAGCGAGATTGCGATGTCACCGAGAAACGTCTCCAACGGATCATCTATATTAACTGCCGGCCAGGAGAGGACATCGGTTGCACTATCCTTCCCTCGCCACGTACTGTTGAGTTCCTTGATTTCAGCGTCATCCACAAAGATGATTGTCACCTCGGCCGTCTGAAAGAAGGTAGCTTTTGGATGGAGCGTCCGCTGAATTGGGAAAAGCGTCGGTGCATCCAGCAAGCGGTGCAGCGTTGCCGAAACAAGGTCGCATGCTGCAGCATCAAGGGCATCCGGAGTCCCGTAGTCGACCGTCACGACTTCACCAGCCGGTGTGATAACGCAAAGATTGAGTGAAGCTGTTTATCAGAGTCAGCGGTCATCATCGCTCCGCGTCTCACGTGTGTTTTCCATTGCCGCATCCGCCTGATCCTGTTCGGGGTAGCGAATCCGTCCGTGCATCGTTCCACTGAGAATGTGGATGAACACGGTCTCAATCGTCTTTAGTTCCCGCAGCGTAAGGTCACTCTCTTCAAGCTGACCATCTGCGAGCTTGTCCTGAATCATCCGCTGAACGAACTCAGCAAGCTTTTGCGGCGTAGCCTGCTGGAGAACGCGGCTTGCCGCTTCTACCGTATCTGCCAGCATCAGTATGGCGGCTTCTTTTGACTGTGGCTTAGGACCCGGATAGCGAAACTGAGCCTCGAGAAGGCGGTCCGGGACGCCATCCGTTGCCTGATGGTAGAAGTACTTCATCACGGATGTCCCATGGTGCTGAGACATCACATCGATGACCTTGGCTGGAATACCGGCGACTCTAGCCATTTCCATCCCGTCTTTCACATGGGATGCGAGGACAACGGCGGAAAGACTTGGGTTCAGTGTTTCGTGGATATTCTCACCCGTTTGATTTTCGATAAAGAACTCAGGGCGACTCATCTTGCCAAGGTCATGGTAGTAGGCTGCAACACGTGTTAGGAGTGCATCCGCCCCGATGGCTTCGGCGGCACCGCTTGCAAGGTTTGCGACCATGAGGGAGTGTGCATAAGTTCCAGGAACGTGCATCCGGAACTCTTGAAGCAATGGTGTAGCGGGATCTGCCAGCTCGAGCAGGCGCAGGTGTGTTGTGACGCCAAAGATACGTTCAAAGACGGCTACACCGAGGTAAAAGAGCATTAAGGCCACGCCGCCGGCGACAACTCCCCACAGGATTCCGGTAACCTGCTCCTGAAGCGTGTCCCCTTCGATCAGTCCGGCAAGGACGATGAGGAGCGCGTTGGACATGGCCAAAAGGATGCCACTGCGCAGAAGGTCAGTGCGATTACGAAGGGTCGAGACTGCGACGATTCCAACGAGAGACGAGCCAAGGGTGACGATTGTGAAGCGGAGCTCGTTGTTGAGAATAAGGCCAGCTGCCGTCGCAAGGAGGGCGACGACAAGCGTCGCTATGTTTGGACTGACGAGGACTGCGAGGACCATGCCTGCAGATGCAACACACATCATCCCTAGGTAGCCAAAGTGGACCCCTGAGAACGGCAGGCCAAGCAGGGTTGAACCGATTTTGATCCCTGCAACGGCGATAGTCACAACGATTGCGGTTAGGACTTTGAGGTTCTTGCGTGACCAGATTTCACGCGCATATTGACGTGCAAACGCGCTGACAAGGAGTACCATTCCGCTAACAAGCAGGAAGACCGTAGAAATCGCGCTGGCATCGAGTGTTGCAGAGCGAAGTCCCAGCGCACTGAATGCATCCAAATGAGCCTGGGTGACACGCTCACCGCTTCTGATAACAGCTTGTCCTGCCGCAACACGGCGGTATTGGCGCGGCACCCGTGATTGAGCATCGGCCCGGCGGCGTGTCGTCTCAACACGGTCTAGTATTCGGTTGGGCGTGATGAGTCCTTGCAAAATCGTCCGTACAGGGATACGGAGTTGCTCTGGCAGAGCGTCGATCGCCATTGCTGCCGCTGCATCACGCTTTGCGACTGCGATGTCATCCCGTGTGTCCCGAATCGGTGTGGTCATCACACGATTGATGACTGTGGATGAGACACTGAGTGCCGATGCGCGTTGTGAGCGGTCGGCAGAAAGGAGAGGTTCCAGTACTTTTTTATAGGACAGTGTCAGTCCGGTCGCACGTTCTACATCGGTAACGATGACCTTTTCCGCATCCCGATCAGCTGTATCTACAATGCTAAATACTGCCTGCAATGCTTCATCGGCCTGTCGGGCGGCATCAGATTGGACAACAAAGACATCATCAACGCCATCGGAGGCTTCGCGTCTTAGCCTGGATGTCAGATCTGTGTCTTCATAGCGTACTGTTCGCTGAGCGACGACATCGGAGGAAGCCGTCTCTCCAAGTTTGAGATTGGTACGGTTAGGTAGGAGATGTACGCACAACAGTGCCGTGAGTGCGATGGTTACCGCAATACCCAGAAATATATTGAAGCGTTCCGGGGCGGGCGCAGGAGCAGACGTCGTCCGGCGCATCGCTGCACGCAATCGGAACGCTGAACGTCCATCCTGGGGTTGTGGGGCAACCTTGGTTAGAAACCGGGCTGCTATGTCTGAAATGATTGCCAATGAATTGTCAACGGGGATGATTAGTAACCATCCCCGAATCCTTTTAACGGAGCTTAGCGCTCTTCGTTCCGCTCAATCTTACGACGGCGGGCGGCTTCTGCACGGCGACGTTGGTCACTAGGCTTCTCATAGAATTCATGAGCGCGGGCAGCCTTGAGAACGCCATCCTGTTGAAGAACCTTCTTGAAGCGCTTGAGCGCGATTTCAATCGGTTCACCTGGCTTGACTTGAACTTGTGCCATTTCGTTTCCCCCCTTTACCAAACCGTCTCACGACCACTCTTGGCCGCGGAAAGCACGTATGTTCTTCCATCTGGAAAAACAAATCTTGCGATAGGCACTATATCACACGATGTCTATTGGCATCTCCAACGAGTTCCGGTAATGATAGTAACCAAGACCATCGCTTCGTTCCCAAACGCCGATGGGTTGAATCATTGACGATTGAGGATTGGCTTCATGCATATCGGCAAGGCTTTTGCGCTATTCGCGGTTACACTCTCCGTTTTACCTTCACAGGTAGCTCTGGCACAGACAGCGCCAGCAGTTGTGGCCAAAGATGGAACCTACAGCTGGACAGTCAACTTTACAAAGGGCGAAGCGCCTCGCTACCGCACCTACATTAAGATTAATGGCCGTCAGGCAGATGAATCCGGCGACATCGTTATCACCACACGCAGTGAGTCCAAGCA
>JBEDDQ010000294.1:0-3866 GCA_041176185.1 Armatimonadota bacterium
TAGCAAAACTCCGGACTGAGAGGCGATCGATGGGCATGAATCAGTGGAATCTCTACTGTCGAGCACTCCGGATGCTTACTCAGAGCCCATTCGATAACGCCTTCATTTTCACTCTGGGCGTAGGTACATGTACTGTACGCGATAAAGGCACCCGGTTTGCATAAACGGATACATTCCGCCAATATCCGACGTTGCCGGCCTGTGTTCTTGCCGACGTTGACATCGTGAAAACAACCAGGATTGTCAATTCCGCGTGCAAGCAGGCTTTGACCTGAACATGGAACATCGGCGATGACAACATCAAACGCTGGGCCATGGATATCTGCGAGGACTTTCGGGTCCATCGATGTCACATTTGCCGTAATGCCACAGCGTTTTAGGTTTTCCTTGAGCGCACCAACACGCTTACCAATCGTCTCGTTTGCGTGCAGGGTGCTTTTGGGCAAAGCGCGCATTGCAAGCAGGGACTTCCCACCGGGGCTTGCACAGACATCGATGATCGAATACGCGTGTTCCCTCTCTAAAACCGTTGCCCAAGCGCCGGCAAACACACTTGACAGGTCAAGGCAGTAGTAGGCTCCGGCGGCGTGGAGTGGGTGACCTCCTGCTTTAGTTGTGACATCCAGGCGGTCGACGTAAGGTGGCTGCCACGGCGCTGGGGCAAGGGAATCGAATGGACTTTCTTCACCCTGTGCAAACCAAAGCAGCGCCGGCTCAGCACTGCATCCGGCACTTATACAGGAAAGGAAGCGTTCCTGTGATGTTTCATCAGGAAGGCAACGGGCTGCAAGGCGAATAGCGGCGCGAGGAATTTCCGGCATGGGGCATTCTAGCGATTCGGGTTGGAGTGTGACAAGCAAATTTCTACCAACAAAGATGACGCAGGTAGGAACCGTAGGCTAGAGTGGCATATGGTACATCGTCCATCTCTACGGCAAATCGCCGGACTCTCACTGGCCCTCGCTTTGCTTGCCAGCGCATCGAATACATCCGATGCCACATCCGCTGGGATTGCTATTTCCTACAAGGACATCGCGCCAACGCTTGGACTCAAGCTTGCAAATGACCAGGCCTGTTTTGTTGATATCGACAATGACCACTTCACAGACATCATTTGTGGAGGTGTAATCTGGCGAAATGAGCGGGGCCTGACGTTCACAAACGTTGGTGCAGCAAGCCATGTTGTCGCCGCTGATTACGACAACGATGGCAATGTTGACCTGTTTTCGTGGTCGCAGCGCCGGCTGATGCGCAATGCGGGCAATGGAAAGTTTGTTGATGCGCCATTACCGGCACTCCCTGACTCTGTGTCGCGCGGTGCATGCTGGACTGATTTCAACAACGATGGCTTTGTAGACCTCGTGATCGGAGGGTATGAGGACTGGGACCGTGGGATCACGTATCCGACATTCTTCTTACGCAATGATGCGGGCAAGGGATTTACGAAGGTTGCCGATGTCGCATCCTTTCGGACGCGGGGGGTGACGGCAGCGGATTATGACCGTGATGGCACAGCGGACATCTACATGTCGAACTACCGCCTCCAGGCAAACAACCTCTATATCATCGGCAAAGATGGCAAGACGCTTCGAGATATTGCTCCGGAGCGTGGTGGAACTGCTACATCTGGTGGCTTTGATGGAGGCCACTCGATTGGTGCGGCATGGGGTGACATCGACAATGATGGCTGGCTGGACTTGTTTGCCGGTAACTTTGCCCATGTCGACAGCCGCGGTGACCAGCCAAAGTCACGTTTTCTGCGCAATCGTGGGCCAGCGCGAAAGTTTGCATTCGATGATTTAGGTACATGTGGGGTGTTCTATCAGGAGTCGTATGCAAGTCCGGCGCTTGCGGATGTTGACAACGACGGCCGGATTGACCTGTTTTTTACGACGGTTTACGGAACGGCATCCTTTGGGAGGCCAAACAACCCCGTTCTACTGCGTAACAGCGGTGCGTGTTGGTTTAGCGATGTGACAGCGGCGGCCGGGGTGGGCGGCATTGAGCCAACCTATCAGGCAGCGTTCGGAGATATTGACAACGATGGCGTGCTGGAGCTTGCAAGTGGTGGACACCTTTACAAGTCAAAGGCGCCAGCGGGAAACCACTGGGTTGGAATTCAGCTGGTAGGGAATGGAAAGACAGTGAATCGCTCAGCGATTGGTGCTCAGGTGATTCTGACAGGCAGAAATGGAAAGCTTGTGCGCCAAGTGGAAGCCGGCACGGGTGAAGGGAATCAGAGTGACCTTCGCCTACATTTTGGTGTGGGAAAAACAGATGACTCTATCGATGCTGACGTTTATTGGCCAGATGGCACCCGGCAGGTGCTACGGCATCTTCAGGTGGACCGGATGCATGTGATTACACAGGGTGGCAACCGCACTTCGTACCGTTAAGTAACCCACCCGGTGCCGCAACATCGCGGAGCCGGGTGTTAACACTATGTTCACATCGGATTCGGCGAAATCCTGCACACGTTGCCATCTGGTTTGTCAACACTGATTTATGTTTTGCACGAGCCGTCGTTGGAAACGGATGATTATCGGCGTCGCTATTCCGAAAAGGGTGCACGAGCGTGTAAAGTATCAAAATGACACGTACCCGGGCATCTTTGTTGATTTTGGGCCTCGCAGCCTTTCTTGTTTCCGCAGATGCAAGGGTTATTGACCCAGTCCTAAAAATCATTGCGCTGGATTTCGGCGTTGGTGAAGAACAGGCAGCATGGACGATTAGCGCGTATGCGTTTCCCTATGGACTCTGTCAATGGTTTTATGGACCACTTGGGGATCGTATTGGCAAGCTGAAGGTGATGAGCGTTGCTTTGATGGCTTTTGCGATCGGAACAGCCGCCTGTGCATTTGTGCCTAATCTGGCCGTATTCATTGCGCTGCGGTTTATCACGGGCGTTTGTGCCGCAGCGATCATCCCACTGTCGCTAAGCTATATTGGGGACAAGATAGCTTACGAAGTACGTCAGGTTGCGCTTGCGCGCTTCATGATGGCTTTGATGCTTGGGCAGATCTTTAGTAGTTCCCTTGGCGGGATTTTGCAGGACTTGTTCGGGTGGCGAACAACATTTCTCGTGTTTGGCGGGGGAGCCGTATTGGCGGCTGGCGCGCTTGTGTATGAATCCATCAAGTTTCCTGAGGAAGCGAAAGACAAGCCGTTTTCGTTCAAGCCATTTGTGGACCTCTTTGCGATGCCAGCGGGACAGGCGATATTCGCGGCAGTTTTCATTGAGGGGTGTGTTGTCTTTGGGACGATGGCCTATTTGGGCGCGGCAATCAAGACTGGTTTTCCATTGATGAAGTCAACGCAGATTGGCTTGATTATGGCGATGTACGGCGTTGGTGGACTTGTGTATTCATCGGCTGTTCGGAAGCTCGTGACACGCCTTGGTGAGGGTGGAATCGCACAATTCGGCTCGTTGCTGATTGCTGCAGGCTGTATTGTGATGAGCCAGCTGGGGCAGTGGTGGATGGCTATTGGCGGGATTTTCTTCTTCGGCCTTGGCTACTTCGCAATGCACGGTTCGTTACAAACGCGTGCGACAGAGTTAAAGCCCGAGCTGCGTGCAACTGCAGTCAGCCTCTTTGCCTTTATGTTCTTTGTTGGGCAAGCGGTCGGCCCAATCATCTTCGGACAAATCAAAGCAGCCAGCGGCTACACGGCGGCCTTTTTGGTCAACTGCGTGGTGATTGCAGCTCTGGGAACCGTCCTAAATATCTACTTCAAAAAGACGCGTAAGGTACCCGCTAAGGCTTAAGCCATGTATCGACTGTCGCTGCGATAGCGATGATTATGAAGATGAAGCCACATGGTGACAGTACATGCGCTCACATCGTCTGTGTGCAATCCTCTTGCCA
>JBEDDQ010000295.1:0-6509 GCA_041176185.1 Armatimonadota bacterium
AGTTAATGCTGGTGAGGCAGGTTATTTGAATCTGCCGTACGGCCTAGCAAACGGTGTTTTTCCCAGTATCTTAACTAGCCTGTATCACGTCTTAATACGGGTTTTTCCCTGTTGCAGATACCAGTTTTCAGACGTAAACCATACGCATTGTTGGTTTGTTTGGAGACTAAAAAATTGAATACAGAGACTAAATTGGTGCGCTGCTTCCGCAGCGTTCCAGCCGTTTTGGCAATGACACTTGGTGTCGCGTCGTTAGCGTCGACCGCCCAAGCCCAGACTATTTCGCCGTATGCAGCGACGCAGAAGCAGAACATGGGCAACAACCGCTACAAGGTACTTGCCGGCGGTGGACAGTACGATCCGAATACCTTGTTGGTGCAATTCCGCACGGATGCATCCGATGACGACAAAGATGGCTGCTGTCGTAAAGTCGGGCTGGGTGCGATTGACAAGTATAAGATTGTGGATGGCCTTGCGCTCATCCATGTATCAAATGGTGACCCAGTAGCTGCAATGGCGGCAATATCGGCTGACCCAACCGTCATCCGTGCTGGTTTGAACTACATCTTTACGACGCAGATTACGCCTAACGATCCATTGTTCGGCAGCACCTGGGGGATGAACAATACCGCCAGTCAGCTCAATGACATCGATGCTCCTCAGGCATGGGATATCTACACCGGAGACCCTAACTACCGGGTAGCGGTTATCGATACGGGAATCGATTTCAACCACCCAGACCTCCAAGGCAACATCTGGAACAATCCAGGTGAGATTGCGAACGATGGCATCGACAACGATGGCAATGGTTACATCGATGATGTTCGTGGCTGGAACTTCGTTACCAATACGAACAACCCACAGGATGGCAATGGCCACGGTACCCACGTCTCGGGAACGATTGCTGCAAAGGGCAACAACGGTATCGGTGTTGCTGGCGTTGCATGGAATGCAAAGATTGTCCCTCTGAAGTTTCTGTCTGATACTGGAAGCGGTACGACGGCAAATGCCATCAAGGCGATTGACTACTGCACCGCAAATGGCATCAAGCTGTCGAATAACTCCTGGGGCGGCGGACTCTTTGATAGCCTCCTCCTGCAGGCCATCACAAATGCCGGTGCTGCAGATCACCTCTTCATCGCTGCTGCTGGTAACAGTGCGTTGAACATCGATGTGTCCCTTTCCTACCCGGCGAGCTACAACCTCTCCAATATGGTGAATGTAGCTTCCACCACCAATACGGGGACGCTGTCATCGTTCTCCAACTACGGCGTTGCGACAGTACACGTTGGCGCTCCTGGCTCCAATATCTTTAGTACTTGGCCTGTTGCACTGACTGTGTTAGGTCAGCAAAATGGCTATAACTCGATCAGCGGTACATCGATGGCTGCGCCGCACGTAACGGGTCTCGCTGCATTGCTTCGTGGCAAGATGCCAGGTTGGACGGCTACCCAGGTGCGTAGTGCGATTCTTGGAAGCACCAAGCCATTGGCTAACCTTGCCGGCAAGGTTGGTAGAGAAGGCATCATCAGTGCCTACAATGCGCTTGCCGCAACCAATACGGAGACCATTCCTCCAACGGTTGCAGCGACACGTAACCCTACGACAGCGAATGCTGCTGGCTGGAATAACGTCAATGTCACGGTAACCGTTACCGGTACAGATAATGTTGGCGGAAGCGGTGTCCGTGATATCCGCTATACGCTGAATGCTGGTACGACGATAACTGCGGCTGGCGCAACGACGAATATTGCCCGTACCACAGATGGCATCGCTACGATCGCCTATTGGGTCACGGACAACTCGAACAATGCATCGCCTGTTGGTTCGATGACGGTGCGTGTGGACAAGACGGCTCCTGTCACGACGATCACTGCGACACCTGGAGGGACATCGACAAGTGTAGCTATCAGCGGAACGGATGCGACATCCGGGCTTGCCGGAACGTTCTACTCTGTAGATGGTGCACCGGCAGCGGCTTACTCTGGTCCGATCACATTGGACAATGGCGTTCATACCGTCACTGCGTACAGCACAGATATCGCTGGAAACACAGAAACTGTCAAGACGCTGTCGCTTCCACTTGGTTCGTTGTCGACCGTGAGTGTCAATCCTGTCAGTGTCACTGGGGGAACAGCTGCAACGGGAACGGTAACACTTGGGTCGCCAGCACCTGCTGGAGGGGTTGTGGTTGCGCTTACGAGCAGCTCTGCTGCGGCTGTCGTTCCTGCATCCGTTACGGTGGCTGCTGGAGCAACAACAGCGACATTTGCCATTAGCACAACATCGGTCGTTGCGAGTACACCAGCGGTGATCACAGCATCGTCTCTTGGAGTCAGCAAGACAACGACGCTAACGGTAAACCCTGCGGTTGCATCGGTGACATTCAACACCCTGACGCTCAATCCAACATCGGTGCGCGGTGGTCGTGCAAACTCCACAGCAACGATTACGTTGAGTGCAGCGACACCAACAGCATTGGTTGTAAATCTGGCATCCAGCAATACAGCCGCTGCTACCGTCCCAGCAACGGTAACTGTACCAGCTGGTGCACGTACTGTTACCTTTACTGTAACATCGGTCCGAGGAACGACAAACCGAACTTCCGTAATCCGTGGTACGGCTCTCGGTGTAACACGTTCCGCCACTTTGACAGTTCGGCGCTAACCGCTCTGTCAAGCAGATCCTGTCTGGGTTTAGTCTCCCCTTGACAGGTCTGAAGCCTACTGGCTCTGCAGGAAGTTTAGTCTCCTTCCGGCAGAGCCAGTTTCGTATTTTGGTGATGGTCATTCTTTATGACGTTTGCACTGTACCTGCCCGTGATGGCATGCAATCCGTATTAGGATAATGGACTGTGTAATAACACTTGCGCGGTGGATGCCTCACACGCGTGCCGAAGTCGCCGGTGTTCACTGGTACCACCGCTGCTGAGTGGTTCCACTTTCGGCTCCCGGCCCTTGCGCTCAACATTCCACCGCGCTGCGCGCTGATACGTTTGTCTATAACGATCGTTAAATCTTGACGGAATCGAAACCCTCGGAGTAGGGGCGGACCGCCGTGTCCGCCCGCACGGAAAAACGCCGTTGTAATGAATTCTCCCTTGCGCCGTAAATGTTCAGTTTCTCTACGAACGCGAGGGCAGCTGCGTCCTCCGGTATTCACTGAATTTCTATCGTGAAGGTGCACATTGCTTTGCAACACGCTCCAACGTAGAGTTACGTAGTCTGACTGGTATCACCGATTTGTAAATCAATCAGCAGATAACTAGGATCCTGTTCTTTCACCTGGAGATTCACCATGAAATCAAGTCGATATGCTTTTCTGTGCATCGGTATCGCAATGCTTGGCTCAACGCAGGGGTTTGCATGGCTTCAAGATAAACCTGCAAGTACCGCAGTCCCCAAAATTGATCAGGTTCCAAAATCTGCCGAACCAGCATTGGAAGCAGACAAGCTCCGTAGAGCTGCGATGATCTCGGCCGACATCGAGAAAATCAGTGCATTGGTGGCCGATGACCTGGTTTATACGCACTCCAGTGGCAAAGTTGATGACAAGAAGTCTTTGCTGGATGCAATCCGCGCCGGTTCACTTGATTATGAGAAGATTGAACCGCGAAGCACTGTGGTACGTGCGAAGGGTGGCACCGTGGTTGTCACTGGATTGGTATCGATTGCCGTCAAAGCACCCGATGGCCTGAAGGCTTTCGATGCCCGATTTACTGCCGTTCATATGCGAAACAAAGATGGAAATTGGCAGCTGATGGCTTGGCAGACCACGCGATTACCTGAACCACCTAAATAGTTCTATACCGCGATGTTTCGACGTCTTTCACTGTGAACTCCCGGCGCACCCGTTCCACATTCCACCCGGCGTCGCGCTGGGATTGAATTGTGGGTGCCGATTCCAATTGCTCCGCGTAGGGGCGGACCGCTGTGTCCGCCCGAACCTATCAATACGGAAATGGGATTTGTTGATGTACACGCCTCGCTTGCCGGGTGGATGCATCGCGTTTGCACCGATCTCGCCTGATGTTACGAAATTCCCGTTTGGTGCTTGCTTCGGCTTGGCTGGCTTGTCGCGTAATGCGGTCAGGTGGGTCGACCATCCCCGATGGTCACGAAGGGTGATTTCTTGACGAACTGTTGGTTTTGACCATCGGCGACGGTGCCCGCCCTTCCAGCCGCCGAGTGATCACTTGCATGCAACCCCCGGTTGCTGAAATGTCCGGCTCCCGGCGCATCCGCTCCACATTCCACCCGGCGTCGCGCTGATTAGTGTAATTGTTTGATTGTGGATGGACGGATTAGAAACCTCCGCATCAGGGCGCATCTTTCAGCCTCCCAAATCAAACAAATCCAAGTCCACCGACTTGTCTCCCGCACGGCGCGCAACCTCATTCCAAAAATGCGCGCGTTCCGTTTCAGCCGCCGGCATGTCCATCAGCAGATTCGCACGCGGATACAGTATCTCCCAGCCATTTGCTGCGACTAAAACCGGCACTGGGTACGGATATTTGCTCCCCTTGACATCCCGCCACCGAACCTTGGCGATGTCCGTCCACAAAATCCGTTGCTTGCCCCACGGCCGATACACCACCAATGCATCATCGGTGATCACATAACGATGCACCAAAATATCCACAACCATGTAGATGCAAACGAGCAACAAGCCACCCATCACCAAAGTAAGAACATTTGGGTCGAGATGATTACGGCCAGGATCGCCGTGGACCTGTCGGCCACCCACACGCAACAGAAATGCCGCCATGAGCGACAACCCACCAAACAGGGTTCCACCAAACACCTTCTGCCAGAGCGCTGCCCCGTACGATGATGGCGGCATCAGATATCGAACCGGATGCCCTGTGCAAGTGGTAGCTCGCTACCATAGTTCACCGTGCTGGTCACACGGCGCATATACGCTTTCCAGGAATCGCTTCCCGACTCGCGCCCGCCACCCGTATCTTTCTCACCGCCAAATGCCCCGCCAATCTCAGCACCACTCGTACCAATATTGACATTCACAATCCCACAATCAGAGCCCACCGCACTACAAAACAGCTCGGCCTCACGCACATCCAATGTGAAAATCGCACTGCTCAGCCCCTGGGGAACATCGTTGTTCAATGCGATGGCATCATCCAAATCTTCGTATGGAGACACATACAAAATCGGTGCAAATGTCTCTACTTTGCAAATGGGGGCATCCGCTGCGATTTCAACCAATGCTGGATGCACATACGCACCGCCACTCGGGACACCACTCATCAAGCGCTCGCCAAAATGTACGACACCACCCTGAGCACGTGCATCCCTAAGGGCAGCCTGCATGTTGTCCGCAGCGCGTGCATCGATAAGCGGACCAACCAAAGTCCCATTCGCCATCGGGTTTCCGATAGGCAACCGAGCATACGCTGACTTTAGCCGCTCGATGACATCCGCGTACCTGGATGAATGAACATACAGACGCCGCAGTGTCGTACAGCGCTGGCCGCACGTCCCAACCGCGCCAAAGACAATCCCACGAATCGCCAGCTCCAAGTCTGCACTCGGGGCCACAATCGCAGCATTGTTTCCACCGAGCTCCAGCAAGACCTTGCCTAGCCGTCGGCCAACGACCTCTGCGACCGAGCGGCCCATCGGGACCGAGCCCGTCGCGCTAACCAGTGCCACGCCCGGGTGCGCAGCGAGAGCAACACCAACATCTGCGCCGCCCTGCACGACTTGATGTAAGTTCTCAGGAACACAGGAATACTCGGCAAAGACGCCTTTTAGGATTGATTGCACCGCGGCTGCACACAGTGGCGCTTTTTCGCTTGGCTTCCAGATCACCGGGTCGCCGCACACAAATGCCAGCATCGCATTCCATGCCCATACCGCAACTGGGAAGTTGAACGCCGAAATCACTCCGACAACGCCAAGCGGATGCCAGAGCTCACTCAATCTGTGATTCGGTCGCTCGCTCGCAATCGTCAGGCCAGTCAAACCACGGCTAAGACCTACGGCATAGTCGCAGATATCAATCATCTCCTGAACTTCGCCAAGCGCTTCCTGTGTGATCTTGCCGACTTCCAGGCTGACAATGGCCGCGAGGTCATCTTTATGTTCGCGAAGGGCATTGCCGATTGCGCGCACGACATCCCCGCGCACTGGAGCCGGCACCCTCCGCCACGCATCAAATGCCGCCTGGGAACGCTCCACCATCGGACCAATCGCACCCGGCAACACCATCCCAACCGTGCCCAGAGGGGCTCCATCAATTGCAGAATACGAAACCAATGACTGATCAGCGGATACCGCTCCCGCCGTCGCCACGATGTCCATTACCCCCAGGCGAACTAATGCCTGTGAGACGCTTTCCATAGAACGTTCCTCCAGCGGGAAACGCTAAACCGCCCCCGCCGCCATCACCAAACACATCGTCTTCGCATCCTCAATCGTGCCATCCAGGCACCACGCACGGGCCTGCTCTAGTGGCACACGGATGATTTCCATAAACTCATCTTCATC
>JBEDDQ010000296.1:0-3279 GCA_041176185.1 Armatimonadota bacterium
ACCGGGCATCCAGCTGCAATCGCGGCGGCGAAGTCACCACCGGCGATGGCATTGAAGGCGAACGGGAAGTTGTTTGGTCCGAAGACGAGAACAGCGCCATCGAGGGCTTCTTGCTGGCAGCGGATTCCGGTTGCGGTATCGATGGTCGGGCGTGCATAGCTGCGTGAACGAACTGCCTTTGCCGCGAGGCGCAGCTGATTCACGGTACGTGGAAGCTCAACAGAACCAAGGCGTGGCTCAACTGGCAGACCGGTTTCGGCATTTGCCGCTGTGACAAGCGCATCCTTTGCGGCTTCGAGGTTAGCTGCATAGGTTTCAAGAAACTGTGCCCGGACTTCGGCATCGAGACCGCGCATCGCGATTTTGGCAGCCGCTGCTGCTGCCAGGATTGCGTGGACATCCTGTGGGCCTGAGACCGGGTAAGTCCCGGGGAGCAGCTCGCCTGTGGCGGGATTGGAGGCTTGGAAAGTGCCGGTTGGATCAGCGGATGCACACCAGGCGCCATTGACGAGAATCGGGAAAGGGGTTGCGGTCGACATGTTTCCATTCTAACGGAAGTTGTCGACCGCGGGCGAAGACTTCTAGCGAAGCAAGAGGATGCGACTTGACTGTCCGACTTCCACAACCGGGTTTCCGGGGAGGCGTATCCAGCGGTGTGCTGTGTCATCGTAGTAGCGCCAGGCGGTCGGCGGGAGGGTGATGGTGACATCCCGGCTCTCGCCCTTTGCGAGTGTGACCTTGGTGAAACCGGCAAGCCAGCGCACCGGGAGCATCACGGGTGCACGCTGCGGCCGTGTGACATAGACCTGAGGCGTATCGGTAGCACTCACATCTCCGATATTGCGGATGTTAAAGCTGACCTTCGTCCCAGCCGCGGTGTGGCTAACCCGTAGGCGTGTATAGGCAAACTGCGTGTAGGTTAGTCCATGCCCAAACGGGTACGCGACTGCCTTGCGTGCATTGTCATAGTGCCTGTATCCAACAAATAGCCCTTCAGAATAGACAACGGCTCCATTCTTTCCTGGGTATTGCTCAGGTTTTGTTATCGGGCCATCGGTGAGACGTTCAGGAAATGTCACTGGTAGCTTGCCACTTGGGCTGACGGCGCCAGTGAGGAGGCGTAGTGTGGCATCCGCGCCTTCCTGTCCGGGGTACCAGAGCTGGAGGATGGCAGGGACGCGGCCGCGCCACGGAAGTTCAACAGGGGCGCCGGTGTGGAGGAGAACGATGGTGTTCGGGTTTGCGGCGGCGACAGCCTCTACGAGAGCGCGCTGGCTCTCCGGCAGCGCGAGATCAGCCCGGTCGTTGCCTTCCGTGCCTTCATCGTAGACCATCACCACGGCGGCGGGAGCCCCCTTGACGACCTTGACGGCATTTGCAATCTGCTCCGCTTGGCGTGCGGGAGTGACCCACGCGAGACGGACGTGGAGCTTTGCATTGGGATCTGGTGGTCCAAAGCCTCCGCCGGCCGCAGCAGTGAGTGTGAATGGCATGGGCTTACCCTTGACCAAATCAACCCAAATGGTTGCGGTGAGGAGGCCATCTTGCGTTTTATAGAGGCTGGCTCCGCCGCCGAACAGCCCTCCAGCACTTGCGCGCAGCTTCTCGCCGATTGTCAAGCTAGCCTGCCCGCCATCCACTTGGATCTTGATCCCATAGCGCCCGGTAACCGGCGCAACCAGGTTGCCTTTCCAGATTTGAGGGATGCGTGTGACAAGCGCGTTCTTTGCGACATGGTTGATGTCGGCGGTGCGGCTCTGAGGGTCATTGATGATGCCAAAGCCAGGATTCTGGCGTCTTGCCGCAGCTGCATCGTTTGCGCGTGTCAGGCTTGTGAATGCCGATGCTGGAATGGCATTGCCATCCGTGTCGATGCCCGGAGCGTAGAGCGGCTTATTGATGCCATGTGCTGACTTTAGCAGCTGCCGAATGCTGGTGATGTTGGTTGGAGTGACCTGTGCGGAGCCGCCTCCCCCAATCACGGGGCGTTCGAAGGGAAGGCCAACCCACGCGATGTTTTTGAGGGTATCTGACTTCAGAGGCAGAAGAAAGCGATCATTTTTTAGGAGGACCGCGCCAGCTTCAGCGATATCGCGGGCGGCTTTACGTCCGGCAGCCTTGTCAAAAGTCGGTCTTGGCTTTGGCTTGTCGAGGTGTCCAAATTTTTCCATCACGACAAGGATGCGTGCAACGGAGCGGTCGAGCGTTGCTTCGGGCAGCTCCCCTGTATCGATAGCTGTTTGAAGGTTTTTGCCGAAGAAGCCATCCCGTCCGGGTATGCGGATGCCATCTCCGGGCATTTCCATATCAAGTCCTGCTTGGATGCTGGCATTGGTGGACTGCGTGGCAAACCAGTCCGACATCACAAAGCCGCCAAAGCCCATTTTCTGCCGCAGGGTCGTTTCAAGGAGGGCACTGTTCTCGCAGCAATACGTGCCGTTGACTTTGTTGTAAGCCCCCATCACGGAACCAGCGCCAGCATTAACGGCAGCGGTGAAGGCCGGGAGGTAGATTTCATTCAGGGTGCGTTCATCGATGAGGACATTTATACCCATCCGGCCCTGTTCGAAGTTATTCGCAGCGAAGTGTTTGACGGTAGCGATGAGGCCATTTGCCTGAACGCCTTTGACCTGTGCGGCTACAAGGGAGGCGGCGAGGAGTGGATCTTCTCCGAGGGTCTCGAAGTTGCGTCCGGCGCCGGGTTGTCTCACGATGTTGACCATCGGGGAGAGGAGGACATCCTGACCGAGAGCGCGTCCTTCCTTACCAACGGTCGCACCGAAGCGTTTTGCGATGTCCGGGTTGAACGTGGCTGCCATTGCAACGGGAGCCGGCATCGCTGTTGCGGGTTTGCCTACCCGAATCCCTGCTGGGCCATCGGTGAGGCGAAGTGGTCCGATGCCAAGACGCGGCACACCGGGGATATACCCTGCCTGTCCGAGGTTATTTGGATCAACGCCTCCGCGCACGAGGGAGAGTTTTTCATCCAGTGTCAGCTTCCCGATGAGCTGTAGGACGCGTGGGGTGAGTGGGTAGGTCGCAGAGGTTTGTGCATTGGTTGTTTGATGGGTGGCCAGGGTGGCAGCCGCGGTAAGGGCTGCGGCGATGCTGGTTTTATGCATGGCATCAATATACTCGAATCGCCCTGTGTGAAACATGCAACGTGTTTACGTGCGATATCAAGTGGTTCTTAGGGGTTATTCGTTTTGCAATGCGTGAGAAGCGTTTCGTTGTTTAAATGCAAACCAGCCCCCGCCGGAGGCGGGGGCTGGCACATTT
>JBEDDQ010000297.1:0-3100 GCA_041176185.1 Armatimonadota bacterium
GCAAAGGCGGCTTCTCGGGCGACCTCAAATGGTTGGACAAAGTCTGTGCACTCGCCGCTGATGCGATTAATGAAGCCATCGATAAAGCCAAGCCTGCCGTTTTGAAAGTGCATCACGAAGATGCCCAAGGGCGGATTGCCTACAACTACTACGCGCCTGACCTTTATGACCGTCGGATGGCAGTGATGCAGGCGATTGGCCGTGATGGCAAAGCGATTGGGACGCTGGTGAACTATGCGATTCACCCGGAAGTGCTCGGAAACAGTATTGGCATCCTGAGCGCTGACTGTATTGCCCCGATGTACGATGCGATCGAAGCATCCGCTGGTGGAGTCGCCGTGTTTATGAACAGTGCGCAGGGTGGGATGGTGACCGCGGACAACCGCTTGCTCGATAAGCCAAAGGATTCAATCCGCGGTTACTGGGAGGATGCGCGGACGTGGGAAGAGTGTCTGCGTATCGGAAAGCTGATGGCATCCGAGGCCCTGCGAATCATTGCAAAGGCCAAGTCACAGGATTCGCCTAAGCTGTTTATCAAGACCGAAAACGTGGTCTTTCCTGTTGACTCTGCGCTACTTTGGGCAGTCGTTCAGGCTAGTCCACTAAAGTATCCGACGCTCCCGGGAAAGAAGATTTCGACGCGCGTAAGCGTCATCAATGTCGGGGATGCCCAGCTGGTTACGGCTCCGGGCGAGGCATTGCCAAACATCGGGATGTACATCAAACGCAAGATGAAAGGGAAGACCAATATGGTCCTCGGTCTGACCCAGGATGCGTTTGGCTATATTCTGACGAGTGTTGACTTTGGCAGCTTCCGGCGCTATGACTATGTCTCCGAGACATCCCTAGGCGAGAACACTGGAGACATTCTTATTGCAGCGTGGCGTCGCCTGATCGATGCTGCACCGACTCCAACGAGGTAGGCAGCTTAGCTAAACGGCGTTTTTTTGTTTGATGTGGAAATTCCGTCGATAGACCGGCGCCGTTGCTGACAGGTTTCTGGTATATGCAGTTTGACAGGAGCATTGCACGATGAAGTCAAAGCTTGTGGTTTTACTTGCAGGGACACTGCCAATCGGTTGGGCGGCGATGAGTGCCGCTCCGCCATCGGCAAAACGCGCTCCCGCACCTGCGCCGCCTATATCCGCCGTTCCGCTCCTAAAAGCAAGCTGCGTTCCATGTCACAACGCAGCAGATCCAAAAGGCGGGCTGGATCTCACATCCCTAAAACAGGACTTCGGAAACCCAGACAACTACGCCACCTGGGTGCGTATCCATGACCGGACACAAAATGGCGAAATGCCGCCAAAGGGCACCCTCAAAATCGCTCCCGCGCAGCGCGCAAAGTTGGTCGCCGGAGTCGCGGCATCGCTGACCGCCTACGATGACATCCGAACGCGGACGCAGGGGCGTTCCACATGGCGGCGGATGAACCGGGATGAGTACGAAAACACCGTTCGCGATATCCTCGGAGCTCCTTGGTTACAGATTAAAGAGATGCTGCCTGAGGATGGCATCCGGAATCACTCGAACAAGGTCGGCGAGGCGCTCGATGTCTCTCACGTGCAAATGTCCCGTTATCTTGCCGCCGCCGAGTATGCCCTCCGTGAGGCCATGGTCCCCCGTGCAGAGGCGCCAAAACTCCTGAAACGAAAGTACTATGCCCGCCAGCAAGGCTCGTTTACAGGTCCCGCCGACATCGGGCAGTTCAACGGTGCCTTCGAGCGCGCTACATGGCCGATGCTGGGAAACACTCCCGACCGCGCGGCGCAGGAGGGCAAGGCCCCGATGACGGTTGGGGATAAAGACCCGGCCCGTCGTGAAGAAGAAGCGATTGGGTATGTCTGTAGCGCGTATGAACCCATCGAGCCACGGTTTGACCAGTTTCGCGCGCCACAGGCCGGGAAGTATAAAATCAAGATCAGTGGCTACTCCTTCTGGACAACTCCCGAGAGTGAGAAATGGTGGTGGCGTCCCCATCGCGACAAGGCTGAACTTGGACGAACCATCGAGCCCATCACCGTCTATGCAGAAGCGTATCCACGCCAGCTGCGGAGAGTCGGCACCTTTGATTTGGTGCCAGAAAAGAGTGCCAAAGAGAGCACTCCGCATGAGCTGACAGTCTGGCTGCGCAAGGGCGAGTCCATCCGCCCTGACCCGGCGCGCTTCTTCCGCTCACGGCCGCCTTACCCATGGCGTAACCCGCACGCGACCCGGGAAGGGCAGCCTGCGGTTGCCTTCCGCTGGATGGAAGTGGAAGGGCCAATTGTCGAGACATTCCCGACACCCGGGCATCAGCTGTTGTTTGGTGCGCTACCACTTAAAAATGTTGGTGGCGGATCTGTCGAAGCCACTCCATTTGATGCCGCTCAGGACAGCCGCCACTTGCTGCGACAGTTTATGAAGCGTGCTTGGCGCCGTCCGGTCAGCGATACCGACATCGAGCCTTACGTTCGCCTTGCAGCCAAATCGATGGAAGCTGGTCTCACCTTCACCGATGCCCAGCTCACTGCCTATTCCGCGGTGCTTTGTGCACCGGCATTTGTGACGCTTGAGGAGAAGCCCGGGGCACTGGATTCTGTTGCGCTTGCAAACCGTCTCTCGTACTTTCTTTGGAACACCGAGCCGGATGCAAGACTGCGAAAGGTTGCGGCTGACAAAGCGATAACGAAGGCGGCCGTGCTGACGGCTGAAGCCGATCGCCTCTTGTCGGATCCTAAGTCCAAGCAGTTTGTGGATGCGTTTCTCGACTACTGGCTGGATCTCCGAAAGGCGGCGATTGTGTCGCCAGATGAGATTCTCTACGTCGACTACTACCTGGATGACCTTCTTGTTGAGTCTGCGGTGGATGAGGCACGCGTTTGTTTTTCTGACATGATTACCCGTAATCGCCCGGCAAGTGAGCTGGTTCAGGCTGACTATGTCCATGTCAATGGCCGCCTGGCGACGTTGTATGGCATCCCGGATGTCCATGGTGCCGCATTTCGCCGTGTCCAGCTGCCAAAGGATTCCGTTCGTGGTGGCTTTCTGACGATGGCGGGTGTTCTCAAGGTAACCGCAAACGGTACGACGACATCTCCTGTTGTACGCGGCGCGTGGG
>JBEDDQ010000298.1:0-8008 GCA_041176185.1 Armatimonadota bacterium
GCGGCAAAACCACCGCACGCTGCCATGCACAAATGTTCCATTTGGCAATGGCTCGCTGGAATCCGTTGGAACTGCCAGGTCAACCGTGATGTCACCGCCGCGTGTCCCGCGGAGCACCATGGCGCGGTAAACGCGAAGGGGCAATTGCCCCCAGGACTCATCCCGTGCGCCCCGCGTCTCGGCAACGACAAAGGTGTCGTTGACCGCCGTTTGAACCGCCACGACACAGACGTAGTTATCTGGTGGTGCCACGACATCGATGTCGCGAACCAGATGCTTTGCAGCGTGAATACCACCTTCGGTCAGCGTGCAGAGACCGTAGAGAACAATGTTGAGTTGTTTTCCCGTGGATGCGCTATACGTCTCCAGCTGGTCTGCGGTATCCACCGGACAGGCGGTGATCGTCTTGCCAAAGATGTTCAGCTCGACCATCGGGAGGTCCTGTGCCGTGTCCCGCCACTGACGACGAAGCGTGGCCGTAAGGGATTGGCTACTTGGCCACTGTGGAAGATCGGTATTCACCGCAGCCGTGAAGGCTTTGCGGCGCTTTATCCGCCGGATGACAAAGCCGCCGACGAGGACAGTTATACCGAGGAGAAGTCCTTCACCAACACCAGGAGGAAGCGGCATGCTAAATAACCTCCCGCCGGCCAGATTGGGCCGAGCGGATTACCGCATCCATCACCACGCTCTGGGCTACGCCATCTTCACCAACGAGCAATGGATTTCCGGGAATGCGGATGCTTAGCGCAAAGTCATCCAGCTCACGTTGCCATTGGTTGATGTACGGAAACTCCATTACGTGTATATCGTCCTTGCCGCCAGATTTGTAGGTTACGCGGATGCCCGTTTCGCCAACCTGATACGCCCTCTCGAGCGTGATGGAGCCGAGTGTCCCGGTTAGCGTCGCGGTACTTGCAAAGGCCTGATCAAACCCTGAATGAAGGACAGCATGGCGTCCATCCGGGTAGTCCAGCAGAACCGTGTTATGAATGTCGACGCCGGTCTCCGCATGCACCGCAAGAGCGGTGTAGACACCGGAGGGTTCCCCCATATACATCCGGGCAAGGTTGATGCCGTAGACGCCAACATCCCAGAGCGCCCCGCCGCCCTGCGCCGGGTTCCAGCGGATTCCAGCGTGTTCGATGGTAGCGGTGTAGCAAAATGTTGAGTCGATACGCATCAGCTCACCGATATCACCGCGTTGAATCAGCCCTTGGACAAAGACGTGCTGTGGGTGATGGCGGTACATAAAACCTTCCATGAACCGCAAGTCACGTTCATCCGCCAGCGCCGCGCAGCGCTTGGCGTCATCGCTGTTCAGCGTAAAAGGCTTATCACAGAGAACGTGTTTTCCCGCACGCAGAGCACGTTCGGTGTACTCGGCATGGATGTCGTTAGGCAGCGGGATGTAAACGGCATCGATGTCCGGGGATGTCAGGAGAGCATCGTAGTTGCCGAACGCGTACGGAATCCCATTCGCATCCGCGACAGACTTAGCCTTTTCGTAATCCCGGCTCGCAAGCGCGGTCAGCGTGTTAAGTTCGGATGCTGCAAATGCTGGCAGCATCCGTTTTCGAAACACGCGGGCGCACCCGAGCACGCCCCAGCGGACTGGCTTTAGCACCCTACTTCCCGAGAGCCCTCTTCGCGGCATTCGCAATGGACTGATTACGGTTCTTGAACGTCAACACCTTTTCAAACACGGCCTTGCTTCCAGCTTTGTCATGCTTATCAAGGAAGCTGATGGCTGCGAGGTTGACCGCGTTGAACTGGGATTCATTCACAAGAGACTTCACCGTAGCAATGTCGCCACTTGTTACAACGTGATCGAGGAGCGCGCGGATTGCTGCAGACTTGCGAGCTGGATCTGGATGTCCCAGCTCTTCGCTCCAGAAGCTCTTGAGCATCGGATTCTTGATGCTTGAGAGTGCTGCGACACTGGTGAACACTGGGAAGACACGGCGGTCCTTCCGCAGGATTGACATCAATGACTTGAGCTCGGCATCCGTTGGGCTGTCAGAGCAAACCATGTCAAATGCACTCTGTCGCTCGACGGCATTGGTTGCATGCATGACAATGGCACGTGCTTCCGCGGCTGTCGGTTTGTGTTGCATATCCCGAAGGAAGTCATGGCTTGGGTCTAGAAGCACAGCATCCGGCTTGCCATCCACCTTGACGGTGATTTCCTGCTCCGCACCGGAGAGGGTTACCTTCTGTGTTGACATCCCGTAGGACATAAAAATGCCGACCTTCGTCGGGATGGTGTAGATAGGAACACCGCCATCGGTCTTCTGCAGCTGCTTGACGCGGAGCTTGACCGACTTGGATGCTTCATCGTACGACCAGGTGTAATCCAGCACAGGGTGGCCTGGGGAAAGAATCCACTGAAGGAAGAATGGCTCACAGTTGATGCCGCTTGCATCCGTCATCGCCTTCATCAGGTCAGTCGTCTCAACCGGCGTGTGCTTGTGACGCGTCAGGTAGAGGTTGATGCCCTTCCAGAAGGCCTTGTCACCGAGCATCTGGCGGAGCGAGTGAATAACAACACCGCCCTTAGGGTAGCTGTGTGAGTCAAACATCGCATCCGGGTTCGCATAGCGACGCGTGGAAATCGGGCGCATATACCGTCGCGCTTCGAAGAAGTAGCCACGCATATTGCCATCGATTTCACGGTCATACGCCGCGGAACCACGTGCGTGCTCAAAGTATGCGGATTGCATAAACGTGGCAAAGCTCTCATTTAGCCAAGTCTGTCCCCAGTCCTTACAGGAGACTACATCCCCAAACCACTGGTGAGCGAGCTCGTGGGAGTTCAGCGATGCCATGGTGCGGATGCCATCGCGGCCATCCGTGAGGTTCCCAGAGCCCAGCGTCGTTGCGGACACATTTTCCATTCCACCACCAAAGTCATACATCGCGTTTTGTGCATACTTCGGCCAAGCGTAACGGAACCCGGTGATGTTCGAGAAGAACTTCATCATGTCCGGGGTGTCGGAGAAGGATGCATCGATGGTGTCCTTCTGGCTTGCGGGAACTACGTACCAAAGTGGAATGCCATCCCAGACGTCCTTCTTGATGGCGACTTGCCCGGCGGCTAGGGACAAGAGATAGGTCGCGTGCGGCTGTGTCATTTTCCAGTGAGCCGTGCGGCGGCCATTTTTGACCGTGTTGCTGACCGGGATACCATTGCCGACCACTTCCCACTTTGCGGGGACGGTGGTGATGGTTTCGGTGGTCGCGAAGTCATTTGGGTAATCCCAAGTCACAGCCCACTCACGGTTGAAGCCGGTTTCTCCCTGCGTCCAGAAGCCATCTTTGTCAGGATTTGCCTTTGTTGGGACCATCCAGTGCCAGCCGCCATCCGATCCAAAACCGCCACCCTGCTTGGACCCACCGGTGTACTTTGCAGAGATGATTGCAGTGGATGTCGGTGCGAGCGGAGAAGGCAAGGTGACAACCACAAACTCACCAGTTCGCTTAAATGGCACATCTTTCCCGTTCACAGCCATCGACTTTACGGTTAGGCCCTGTCCAACATGAAACTTTGCGGATGTCAGAGTTTGTACCAGCGGGCGGATGGTGTTGAAGGACTCGCCGGTAAACGTTCGGTTTGTTTCGTTGACATCCAAGACGACCTTGAGGTGAAGGAGGTCATATTCACGATCTGGAGCATAGGTGGGAGCAAACGAATTCGGATTTTGCTGTCCCTGCCCGACGGCGGAGAGTCCGGCCATACCAAGGGACGCGATGGCGGCGAAGGTGCACGCCAGAACAGAGTTAATGCGCATAGGCGCAAAGTATCACGCCCTTATCCTGTTGTCAGGTCGAATTGATGCTATACAGTCGTCATCCGGGCCGCATAAGCCCCCACCTGCCCGCGGTAAGCAAGCTGCTTTGCATGGATATCAGCGCGTAAGCTGCCAGCTTCGACTTCCATCGCCTTAATTGCATCTGTTGTTTGATCAATGGATGCCGTCTCGAGCGGAACATGCCAGCGTTCATGTCCAATGCTTTGCATGAAGTCCAGGTTTTTGTCGCGGTAGCCGAGACTGACACTTGGGATGCCAAGGTTTGCGGCAAGAATAGCCGCATGGAGTCGCACAGAGATGGTGAAGTGTGCACCATCCAGCCATTTAGAAAACGCAGTGAAGTCAGCAGGCAGCTGCACGCTTACGTGGTCAAGACCTGCAGCATCGAGGACGCGGCGTGTAGGCCCGCCATCCGTGCGGTGCATCGCTACGCCAATCACTTCATCTCCAAACTGATCTGCAAGGCGAAGGTAGTTGACCACTGCCGTCAGGGCAGGGATGTCAGACGGGGAGCGGGTGTCATCCGGGCTTGAGGCAATATTGACGACAATCTTCCGCCCTGCACGCGGATGCTGAGGAGCATCCGGTGTCAGCACCGCGGCGAGGTCACCGATGAGTTCAGCGTGACCGATTCCCAGCTGCCGTGCGGTATCGAGGGACCGAGGCCCGCGGATGCCAACGCCAGACATTTGCTTCAGGCATTCCGACCAACCATCGAGGGCAACGGCAGCCTCATCTCCAAAACCGGAGCTTCCAATGCCACTACCAAGCGTCCATGTCCGGCAGCCTTGTTCTTGTGCGTGGACGATCGCGGGAAGCCAATATGGGCTGATAAGCGTTCCGCCGCCGAGGATAACGCCATCAAAAAATGCAGGGCCGGAGAGGCCTTTAGCGGCAAGCTCAGTCTCACGCCAAGTGGAAAGCAATGTGACCAACTCATGGTTTGGGTAGAGCTGTTTCGCTGCAGCGAACATCGCCTCATCA
Source organism: Armatimonadota bacterium (assembly GCA_041176185.1). Taxonomy (GTDB): domain Bacteria; phylum Armatimonadota; class Armatimonadia; order Armatimonadales; family Armatimonadaceae; genus CAIRTT01. The sequence goes on from JBEDDQ010000298.1 coordinate 4,797, forward strand.
CCGAGGTTGGCATCCCCAAGGGCACCGATATACCCAAGGCGCGGCTTTCCAGTAGCCAGCGTTTTTCGGGCAGCGATATCTGTGAGGAGAAGCTGGCGGTCGGCCATTTTCTGCCTGAGAACACCTAGCATTTTATTATTCTCCCGGGGTTGTCCAAGCGTGTGGCAGGGCTAATACGCCGCGTGAGCGCTCAGGCGTGACCGCGCGACCGGCAAGCTCTCCAGATTCGACATCGATGATGAGGGCACCCTCGAGATGGTCTTGCACACCGACACTGGATGACACTTGTACATTCATCCGGTAGCGGCCCGGGACGAGGTGAATCGTGCTGATGTCACATGTAAACGTGTTTCCGGTAGCGAGGCCGCGGCGGTCATCCGCTCCAGACATCCCGCTGTCAAAGCCGGTCACAACCTGTCCATGGTGATCGTAGAGGGTGAAGAGAATGTTGAGTCCGTGTGCGGGATTATCAAGCTCAAAGGTGAAGCGTGCGCCATCCCCGACCGCAAGCGTCTTGCTTGGGAACTCGCCGGTTGTCTCGGCATCCACGGAGACAAGCTTGACATCCCCAAGTCCCTTACGGTCTGTGCGTAGGCGAACATCGGTGCCAGCATTGCGTTCGACGGAGCGGAGGTAAGCGCCAACGGTTTCCTCGATGGTGCCATCGAGACCAACGGTGCCGTTTTGCAGCAGGATTCCGCGCGTGCAGAGCATCTGGAGAACGGCCATATTGTGGCTTACGAAAAGGACCGTGCGTCCCTGATTGGCGACATCCTGCATTTTGTCGAGGCACTTGCGCTGGAAGTCTGCATCTCCAACCGCGAGAACTTCATCCACAACGAGGATTTCCGGGTTGAGGTGCGCCGCGACAGCGAATGCGAGGCGAACGTACATCCCGGATGAGTAGCGCTTTACGGGTGTTTCGAGAAAGCGTTCGACGCCGGCAAACTGGACGATGTCATCGAAGTGCGTGTCGATTTCGTGCCGTCGCATCCCGAGGATAGCGCCATTGAGGTAGATGTTTTCGCGTCCAGTGAGCTCGGGGTGGAAGCCGGTGCCGACTTCGAGGAGGGACCCGATGCGTCCGTAGAGCTTCATCGTACCTTCGGATGGCTGTGTGATGCGGCTGAGGAGCTTTAGCATCGTGCTCTTACCGGCGCCATTGCGCCCGATCAGGCCGACGACTTCTCCCGCACGGACATCGAATGAGACATTGCGCAGCGCCCAGTACTCATCGTAGCCGCCATCCCCTCCGCCCTTGACCTTTTGGATGAGGGCTTCGGCCATGGTTGTGGATGACTGCCCACCGCGCTTGAGACGGTAGCATTTTCCAACACCTTGTACGGAGAGTGCGAGTGAATCTGACATCGTGAAATCACCGTGGATGCACTGAAGTGCGTCTTGGTGTTTTCAGTATAGCGGTCATCGAACGAAGGGTTGTTGCGAATTTGCAACTAGATTTAAAATTTGAGGTTTTGGGTCATACATCTCATCACCATCCAGTGCCTCGGATACCGGTGATAAAGAACCAGTGAGGCAGTGGGCACTCGAGGGTAATTTGCCAGGTCTCCATCCGGTTGCTGGCAGTGTTGACAAGTTACCGTAGCCTCCTCCATAAAAAACACCATCCGTGGGCGTAGTCCTGCTGGGGCCAAATCGTCCCGATGTAGCGAGAAGCTATGTCATTCAACGAATTTAAGAAATAATCACCGCCTCCTCGAGAACTGGGAAGCGGTGAATAAGTATCAGATAGGCAGCAGGTAGCCTAGGGTGAATTTTCTGGCCCCCATCCGGTTGCTGGGACAGTTGTCCACTTCTTACCGAAAACAACAGCCTTAGCATGTCCATCGAAATACACGGCGTTGTAGCCACGACTGTGGTTGAAGTTGGTGTTTTTACATGCACCTCCACAACCATCCGGGCCATCCCAGCCAAATGCGCCACGTTCGATGAAGATCATCCGCTCACTGACCCAATTGGATGTTTCAGATACTGGTTCGTTGTAGAGGTTGCGGTATTCTCCACTGTAGCGAGTGCATGGGAATGGTCCGGGAAAGCCTGCCGTACTGCCAGGGCACCATGTGTTGTAAACCCAGTTTGGGAACCACTGATAGGACTGCAGCCCCTGTGCAACATTGGCGTTGCTGAAGCGCCGAACCTTGTCGGATGGGCAGAACCAGATTTGTTTGTTTTTTGTGTACGGGAAGACCTGTATCGACATCAGTGTGCGGTAGAAATCCCCACCATACGCACAACCACTTAGGGGCTGTCCGCCATCGATTGCAGACATATTGTAGCCAGCCCAGAAACCGGCACAGTCATTCCATCCTTGGTTACCTGCGACATCCGGGTTGACCTCCCAGTTGCGCTCCGAGTTGTAAGTCCCCATTGGGAGGAGCTCATCGTAATCCGATGCGTACATCTTGACGCCGAGGCCAATTTGCTTGAGGTTTGAGAGACAGGCGGTTTGGCGGGCGGCTTCCCGAGCCTGGGCAAATACAGGGAAGAGGATGGCAGCGAGGATTGCGATGATGGCAATCACAACAAGAAGCTCAATCAAAGTGAAGGCTTTTGTTGCCCGAAGTGTTCTTGAATGCATATGAATTCCTTTCCATCGTTGGAACGAACCGACATCGCAGCGACAATGATGCGGCGTCTACATAGTTTCAAACACCGAACATGAATTCACCTTGCGCCTTTTCCGGTGGAATTATGTACTCTCCCCCCAACGTGACTTACTTACTAGTGGGTGCCGTGGGTTGTCCTGCACCCTGCGGGGATGTTGCATTTGCTCCACCCATTCGCTTGGCGAATTCGGCGGCTACATCCGGCGGCATTCCACCGGGATTGTTGTTTGCCTTTTGATTGGATTGCGAACCATTGGTGGCAATAACAAAAATGCCTGCGATCACCGCGATGGCGGCAATGACAACCAGGATAAGCGTCACAGGTGAGACCGATTGTTTCATGATGCTCCTTCATGTGGACGCGTCTTTGCATCCAGCGCCAACATTCGGCAAATCGTATGAAGCATCCTTGAAAATTGTCATTTTCAACCGACATTGATGGCTGATGCACAGAGTTTTATAGCATTGAGATCGAGATCATTGGAGGACTATCCGAGTGGTGGTCCCACGGCAAGGCTTCACGACCTAACTTAAAAAAACGCGTAGCTGGCGTCACGCACACCTGTTCCCGCGCGTATTCATTAT
>JBEDDQ010000299.1:0-2679 GCA_041176185.1 Armatimonadota bacterium
CGGATGGCAAGCGCTTCGCCGCCCTCTGTCAAGGCAGTGTCAGCGTCTACACCTCAGCCGGAGATGCGCTGGGGAAAGTCAATATCGCCATCGGACCGCTCGGCATCGCTTGGATGCCCGATGGCAAGCGCATCCTCGCCGCACAGTCAGGTGGGAAAATCGCAGTTATTGATGTTGCGTCCGATGGACGACCAACATCCAATGCAACGTGGGTTGTCGACACGCCACTACAGGATGACGAAGCCCCAGATGTCGCAGCTGGGCTAGCGGGTCGCGGTCAGCGTCTAAAAGACCCGCAGGTTGCCGGAATCGCTGTTTCGCCTAATGGCAAACAAGCCTTTGTTGCCCTTGGTATCCGCAATGCCGTAGCCGTTTTAGACACTGAAACAGGCAAAGTGACACGTACGATCCGCGTGGATGTCGCTCCGTACCATGTGACCCTCTCCCCGGATGGAACGCGTCTGGCAGTCTCCTGCCGTGGTGGCAAGGTGGCAACGATCTCACAGCCACACGCTATGAGCGCTGGAAGTGCGGTTCGTGTGGATACAACAACCGATGCGGCACTCGATGGCTCCATCGTCATCATTGACACGGCAGCCCTCCGAGCCACACAGACCATCACTGGTGTCCGACAGCCCGGGAAGGCCTGTTTCACGGATGCATCCAAAACACTAATTGTCCCGGGCACCGATGACGACATGCTCTGGAAGGTCGACCTCACGCAAGCCGAACCACGCCCGGTTGGCCTCTCGGTTGCGCCGGAAGCGGATGCTGGCTACGGCCATATCCCAACCGCGGCAACAGCCCTCGCGGATGGCCGTATTGCTGTCACCTGTGGAGGCGCAAATGCCATCGCTATCGTCGATACACAGGCAAACAAAGTCACCGGTTACATCCCAACCGGGTGGTACCCAATTGCAGTAGGTGTCACGGAAGGTAATCTTGTGGTCGCAAATGCCAAGGGAATCGGAGGGCGTGTCAAGCGCTCCAATGGTGCCTATAACGTCCATGGAACCATCGGGACTCTGCAGGTTATTCCTGTTTCCAACCTATCAGGGCGCGATCTTGACCGAAATACAAGACAGGTCGCGAGGAACAATCGTTGGGAGCAGGGGTCGATAGCCAGACTTTCGGCCCGTGATGTGGCTGCCGTACCCATTCCAGAACGTGTTGGCGAGCCAAGTGTTTTTGAGCATGTCGTCTACATCATCAAGGAAAACCAAACCTACGACTCCCTCTTAGGCGACATGAAGGAAGGGAATGGCGACCCTAAGTTATGTCTCTTCGGCGAGGATGTCAGCCCGAATCACCACGCCTTGGCACGCGAATTTGTGCTCCTTGATAACACCTATACCAGCGGTACGAACTCTGCGGATGGCCACCAGTGGACGGTCAGTGCCGTTGGAAATGGCTACATCGAGCAAAATTACGATGCACACAGCCGGTCCTACCCCTACGATGGCGGCGACCCACTGGCCTACTCACCAAAAGGATTTTTGTGGACATCCGCGCTTGCTGCTGGCAGGTCACTGCGTATCTACGGCGAATTTGTGAACAAGCCTGTCATCACCAACACCGTTACGGGTAAGCGTGGGGGATGGAAGGAAATCTGGGATGACTACCGCACTGGCGGTAAGGTCTACAAAATGGCATCCGGGACGGACAACGCAGCGATTCGGCCCTACCTACACCCTGAGTACATCGGCTTCCCTAGCGTCGTGTCAGACCAGTGGCGCGCGGATGTCTTTATCAAGGATATGGACCGCTTCGAAGCTGAGGGTAAGATGCCAAACCTGAGCATCATGCTCCTTCCAAATGACCATACGAGTGGGACACGCGAGGGCACTCCGACGCCGCGTGCAACCGTAGCAGACAACGACCTTGCTCTTGGGCGCATTGTTGAACGGATCAGCAAGTCAAAGTTCTGGGCAAAGACGCTGATTCTCGTCATCGAGGATGACTCACAGCTTGGCATCGACCATGTGGATGGCCACCGCACCACCGCACTCTGTATCTCGCCGTATACAAAACGTGGCGTCACGGTTTCGGAGCAATACAACCACACCGGGTTCATCCGCACGATGGGGCTTGTTCTAGGCCTGCCGGCTTTGAACCGCTTCGATGCAACAGCTACACCATTGACGAAGTGTTTCACGGCCAAGGCTGATTTACGACCCTACACGGTGAAGGCGAACCGCATTCCCTTGGATGAACTGAACCCCAAGGTGGCATCCCTTACGGGCATCTCCAAGCAGCTGGCGCTTGCCTGCGGCAAGATGGACTGGGACCATGTCGACCGCGCCGATGGGAAGGTTGTCACGCAGGCTGTCTGGCATGCAACAAAGCCTGGAAAGGCGTTTCCGCTGGCTGCTTACCGGCCAGTTGCCGACACGGATGGTGATGACGACTAAAGCCCTGATTTAGTGAATTTGGTATCGATAGGTGAGCAGCCTCCCGGCTTTCCGGGAGGCTTTTCATTTCAACCAGACACCGATACCCGCTAGGCCAGAATCTTGGTCTGTACGACGCCGTGGACATCCGTGAGGCGCATATCACGCCCGCCAAACCGGTACGTCAGCTTCGTGTGGTCAACCCCCATCAGGTGCAAGACAGTCGCATGGAGGTCGTACATTTCCATCTTGTTCTCTACCGCGTAGTATCCCCAGTCATCCGTGGCAC
>JBEDDQ010000300.1:0-4255 GCA_041176185.1 Armatimonadota bacterium
GTAAACGACTGCCAGGACTCCTGACGGGAGAGCATTTCCGTGTAGTTAGCGTTTCCGATGAACTTTGGTGGGATCTTGGAGCTGGCCTTGTAGTCATTAAAGGACAACCAGAGCGACCAGAAGAGCGGGAAGACGTTCATCGCGACCAGCAGGAAGATCGTCGGCAACATAAACATGTTGGCGATGGAGCGGTCTGAAACGTGTTTGATCGGAGGAGCTGAGTTCGTCATCGTTGTTTGCCAGAATACCAAAATCCCGCAGCAAATGGCGGGTTATGCCGTGCTAGGAACGCGGTGTATGAAAGGTTGCGATGTACCAGATGTTTCCGTGATGGTCGACGAGTGTCGCCTGCGTCTCTCCGTAGGGCGTCTCGGCTGGCGCATCCTGGATGTACCAGCCCTTTTCGGCAAGCATGTTGGCGACGGCCTGCGTGTCTGGGACATAGATGAGTGTTGTTGCGCGCGGTGCATCCGGGAGGGGTGTGTCAGCGCTTTCGACGACAATGATGCTGTCACCGATGCCAAGCTCGGTATGAAAGCAGTGGTTGCCAAAATCGTGTTGTTCGAGGATATGTGCGCCGAGGGTGTCTGTCAGGTCAAGGAGATCCTGATTGGTTGCAAAGAGGTAGGGCCTGACCATCCCTTGTCCGTGTCGGATATATGGAATTGACATACTGGCTTAGTTTCCAGCCGTTGGCGCCGTGGAATAGGATTCTTGACTCGGCATGGTGCGGTCGTGAGCGTTGTTATCACCAGTGATGGCAATGTGTCCAAGGGTGTGGATCATGATGCATCATTCTACGGTGTTCAGGTGTATGGCTGGATGTTGCTGGATTCCCAGATTGCATCGATGCAAAAAACAGCGCCCTGACATTTTTGCCACGGCGCTGTTGTAGAAGCGTAAAGCCTACTTTTGGTCAGCTTACTTCTTGATGTATTTCGCGTGTCCTTCCGCGATGGCATCGAGTGCCGCCTTGGATGTCTTTGCACCGGTGATGGCTGCGCTTAGCTCATCCTGGGAGGTCTTGAGCAGCTCGGTGTAATCCGGGGTGTTGTAGAAGTCCTTGAGGTACTGAACAGACTGTGAGAAGGTTTCGTTGTATGGATTCGCCTTCTTGAACTCATCCGTTGCAGCAACCTTCTTGTTTGCTGTCAGGCCACCGAGGGCAACCCACTTCTTCTGTGTGTCTTCCTTGGAGAACCATGCGGCGAACTTCTTGGCATCATCCTGATTCTTGGAGTAAGCGCTGACTGACAAGCCCTGTCCACCGAGGGAGATGAAGCGTCCGGCTGGTCCCTTTGGCATCACAAAGTAGCCGGTCTTATCGGCAAACTTGTTTTGTTCTGGCTTGACGAGGCCTGGCATAAATGCAAACCAGTTCATCGCAGTTGCGACCTTGCCTTCTTGGAAAGCGGTTAGGCTCTCGGAGAAGTAGAAGGTTTCCGCTCCTGGAGGACAGAATTTCTTGAGTCCAATCCAGAAATCGAGTGCTTTCTGAGCGGCAGGGCCGTTGTCAGAAAGGTTTCCACCGAATGCCCACAGGACTTGGTCAAATCCCATCGTTGCGCCATCCACTTCCTTGGAGTAGAAGAGGGCGGTTCCGAAGAGGTTTTTGTCAGGGCGCGTGAAGAACTCAGCAATCTTCTGGAAGTCTTCCCATGTGTCAGGGATAGCGAGTTCCTTGCCGTATTTGGCCTTGAAAGCAGCCTTTTCCGCAGCATCTTCAAAGAGGTCTTTGCGGTAGGAGAAACCGATGCCATCTGCCATACAAGGGACTGCATACAGCTTGCCATCGTATTCGCCGTAGTTCTTGAGAGCGGCTGGTTCGATGTCAGCGACAGGGATTTCGGTTTTAGACCACTCGGTTAGGTCGACGTAGTGGCCATTGGTCGCGCCTTTGCCCAGCCACTGTGAGTCACCTACGACGAGGTCAAAGCTGCTGTCCTGTCCGGACCATGCAGAGTTGATTTTGGTTTCGAAGTCGGACCAGGGAATTTGTTGGACTTCAACTTCTGTTCCAGTTTCCTTGGTGTAATCCGCCGCGAGCTTTTGCAGATTATCTGCCGGCTCCCACTTGGCCCACGCGATGACAAGCTTCTTGCTTCCGCCTGCACCAGCATCTCCGCCAGCAGTCGTTGCACCGTTGTTACATCCAGCAAGTAAAAGGCTTGCAGCCACAGGGATTGCGACTACATACGACAGCATGTTCCGTCGATTCATGAATTCCATCTCCTTCGAAGGGATGACGCCATTGTACACAGGACACTTTGATGCATCCACAAAATGCGGCTCTGCGTGAATGTTGGGGCTGTTGAGTCATTTGAGCAGACATTTCCAGATGGCTTGTTGTCCGGTTTCCCGGGAGGTGTCTTCGTTTTCATAACCCCGGCTGGGACTGCATCGTGAGCTTGACATTGTTGTTCCTGTCGCGTTTCGCACTTCTGAAAAAAAAAAGAAAAACACCCCCCGGTTTCCCGGGAGGCGTCTTCGTTTTCATAACCCCGCCTGGGATTACATCGTGAGCTTGACATTGTTGTTCCTGTCGCGTTTCGCACATCTGAAAAAAAAGAAAAACACCCCCCGGTTTCCCGGGAGGTGCCTTCGTTTTCATAACCCTGGTAGGGATTGCATCGTGAACATGACTTTGTTGTTCCTCGTCGCGTTTCGCACATCTCAAAAAAAAGAAAAACACCCCCCGGTTTCCCGGGAGGTGCCTTCGTTTTCATAACCCCGGCTGGGATTACATCGTGACCTTGCGGGTCTTGGCATCAAACGAGATTGCCTTGCCCTTGCGCTCGGACATTTCAGCCAGCGAAATGATGGTCTGGACCTTGGTTGCGAGGTCGATGTTACAGTTCGTCATAACATCACCCTTGCGGATACAGTCAAGCCAGTTCTTTTCGTGTGCTGGGATGTTCTCAAATGGCGCATACTTCGCGAGTGCCGCATCGTTGGTGTCAACCTTGCCGCCTTCGTAGTCTTCAGCATATGGGCGCTCGATCTTGACTTCGACGCCATTACCAAAGTAAACCGTACCCTTGTCGCCACGGATCATGTCCTGAAGGCCCTGCTCGTTGACGGTGGAGCCAACAAAGAGCATCGACCAGCCGCTTGGGAACTCTGCGAGCACCTGGATGGTGTCGGAGACTTCACGGTCATTGTGCTTAGTGCCAGGTCCGTGAACGGTGTTGGTTCCAAGTGCAGTAACGCGGGTTGGGTATTCTGGGTTACCGGATGCAATCATGAATGGGTGAAGCTTATGTGGCATAAGGTCGCCCATGATTCCAGCCGAGTAATCCGTGTACTTGCGGTAGCGGCGGAAGCGTGCACCTGAGTCGGTACGTGCGAACTGGTCGCCATCTTTGGCAAAGCCTTCGAACTTCCATGCACGGCGTGGTGCAGATCCAAGCCAGAGGTTCCAGTCAAAGTTTGCTGGTCCGATGCCTTCATGGATCTCGTAGTTCCACTCGCCCTTAGGGTTGTTACGGCAGTAGGAGCCCTGACCCATCACGAGGGTACCGATACGTCCATCCTTGATGGCCTTAGCCGCTGCATGCCAGCGGACATCGGAACAGCCCTGTGAACCAACCTGTACAACACGCTTGGTTGCAACAGCGGTGTCATGGACCTGGAATGCTTCATCCAAGTAGCGGCTAAGTGGCTTCTCGATGTAAACGTGCTTGCCAGCCTGCATCGCGTGGATAGCAATCTGTGAGTGCCAGTGCTCAGGGGTGGAGATCATGATCGCATCGATGTCTTTGCGGGACAGGATCTTGGTGTAGTCACGTGTGGTGAATGGGTTAGCATCACCGCCCTTGTCAGCAGCCTTCTTGATGATGTCAGCAGCGCGGACATTGTACGGATCGTAGACATCACATGCAGCAACGACCTTGGTGTTGCGGTTCAGGCCATCATCCACGAAGCCACGGAGGTGACCGTTGGTGCCCTGTCCACCCAGGCCGACGAAGCCAAGGATGATACGGTCATTGGCGCCGATTGCACGACCGGTAGCCATCACGGTTCCCTTAGGGAACATGCCACCCTTCATGTTAGGTGCATCTGCGACTGGGTGTGCAATACCACTGGTCGTGATGGTTGCTGGGCCCTTTGCAACTGGGGTTTGTGCGGTTGCCGGCGCGACTGCGACACCGGTGACCACTGCTCCGGCTGCGCCGGTGGCTACTTTAAGAAAATCACGACGGGATGCGCCGTTGGTTCCACTTTCCATAATTATTCCTGTTCCTTATAAATGGGC
>JBEDDQ010000301.1:0-3120 GCA_041176185.1 Armatimonadota bacterium
GCAATGACCCTCCTTTCAGTTTGGTAAGTGGATTGTACCTACATTGCCAAACAATGTGAAGCCCCCTAATGTGCTAGAGCATCCGATGTGCAACGATAGAATAAACCCATGGAAACGGCACCTCAGGTTGGCATCGTCATGGGTAGTACATCGGATTGGGAAACGATGCGTCATGCACATGAGACATTGACAAAATTCGATGTCCCGCATGAGTGTAAAGTCGTTAGTGCTCACAGAACTCCAGCCTTGATGGCAGAATATGCAGGCACCGCCAGAGAACGTGGTATTCAAGTGATTATTGCGGGCGCCGGGGGCGCAGCCCACCTTCCCGGGATGTTGGCAGCACAGACATCCGTGCCGGTTCTCGGTGTACCCGTTGAAAGCCATGCCCTCCGTGGACAGGATTCTCTCCTCTCCATTGTCCAAATGCCAGCCGGAATCCCCGTCGGGACCCTTGCAATTGGAAAGGCCGGGGCTACCAACGCAGCCCTCCTTTCAGTCGCCATTCTCGCGAACAACGATGCAGCACTGCTCGAAAAACTAGATGCCTTCCGCGCAAATCAGACATCCACCGTCCTCGCCGCAGAACTCCCGGTGAACGTATGACACCTATTCTCCCTGGAGCAACCATCGGAATCTTGGGGAATGGTCAGCTCGGCCGGATGACCGCTCAGGCAGCGATTCGGATGGGTTACAACGTGGCGTGCTACGGCCCAGATGTCGCTCCGACGCCTTGTGGTCAGGCCGGTGCACGTGAGGTTCAAGGCGCTTACGATGACCTCGTAGCCCTGGCGGCTTTTGCTCAGTCTGTCGATGTCATGACATTTGAATTTGAGAATGTCTCTACCGCAGCAACCGATGTCGCAGCAGAGCATATCCCTGTTCATCCCTCTGGGGCAGTGCTACACACGACTCAGGACCGTATCCGTGAAAAGGCCGCATTGGTTGATGCGGGAATCCCAGTTGCGCCGTACTCCGTAGTCCATCAGGTGAGTGATCTCGAAGCGGGTCCCTTCCCCGGCATCCTGAAGACAGCGCAGAGCGGCTACGATGGCAAAGGTCAGCGTATGGTTCACAATGTCTCTGAGGCAACCGCTGCGCTTATCGCTTTTGGCGGTGTCCCATGCGTTCTTGAGGGACTAGTTCCCTTTCTGTGGGAGGGCTCGGTTGTCGGCGCTCGCAATGCAGCAGGTGATGTCGCGCTCTATCCGTTGGTACAAAACATCCACACACACCACATACTGGACACCACACTTGTACCGGCACCGCTTGCTTCCAAAGAGCTGCAGGCTAGCGCAGCCGAGCTTGCGGAGCGGATTCTTGACAGCCTGGATGTCATCGGAGTGCTGTGTATCGAAATGTTCATCACCGCAAATGGCATTATCGTAAATGAGCTGGCTCCACGACCACATAACTCAGGCCACTGGTCGATAGAGGGTGCCGTTACGAGTCAGTTTGAGCAGCATGTCCGTGCAGTATGTGGCCTACCGCTTGGAAGCACGGAACTACGGGCTCCAGCAGCCTCGATGACCAACCTGCTAGGTGATTGCTGGCCAGAGCCAGACTTTGTTGGAGCCCTTGCCGATCCTCGGGTCAGTCTCCACCTGTATGGTAAACAAGAGGCCCGTATCGGGCGCAAAATGGGTCATTTGACGGCAGTAGGCCCCACGGTGGATAACGCCGTTCAGGCGGTAACCGCGGCCCGGACACGTCTCAAGGCAGCAGAATAAACCCCATCAGCGTAACCTGCCACTGATTCTCGTACGGTATCTGCTGACCGGGGGTTGGCATTTCGCCGACATCATGGAATTATGCTGAGTATGACCCGTAGAACTGCACTCGTCCTCAGCGTTCCGACAGTTGTTGCTGCATCCGCCATCATGATTACGAATTCAAACGCCTTCAAGGCAGCTACTCCTGTAAAAGCAGCCACATCATTTCTGGCATCCCTGGATCAGGCACAGGTCAAGGTCGCACAGTATGACTTTGATGCGGATGAGCGCTTCAACTTCCACTTCGTCCCAAAGGATCGAAATGGTTTGGCATTTCGTGCGATGAATGCAGCACAACAGGCTGCAGCGCTTGAGCTGATGTCAAGTTGTTTGTCACAGCTCGGCATGGACAGGGTCCGCTCGATTCGCGATACTGAACTCGTTCTGCGTTCCATGGAGAAGGCCCCCGCTGATTACCGCAACCCGGACAAGTACTACATCACGGTGTTTGGTACCCCATCGAAAGATAAGCGCTGGGCATGGCGTTTTGAAGGTCATCACGTGACGCTTAACTGGACGATGGAAGGCGACAAAGTCGTAGGTAGCACACCACAGTTCTTCGGTAGCAACCCTGCTCGCATCCCCGAAGGCCAGAACATGGCCGGCTTCCGTCTCCTCCCAAAGGAAGAGGACAATGCCCGGGCTCTTGTCAAGTCTCTGTCTACAGAGCAGGCCGCAAAGGCCATTATCGCGGATAAGGCCCCTTCTGACATTTTGACGGGTGCGAATCGCGAAGCGATGCGTCAGGGCGAAGCGGGAATCCCATTCGATGCACTGACCAGTGAGCAGCAGAAGGCACTGAAGGAGCTGGTAGGCATCCATGCTGCGGCACAATCGGACAAGATCAGCCGTGCTCGCCTTGCATCGATCAATAAGGATGGCTGGAAGACCGTCGTGTTTGCATGGATGGGCGGTACAGAGCCTGGACAGGGACATTACTACCGGATTCAGGGCAAGTCCTTCCTCGTGGAGTACGACTGTACTCAGAACAACAACAACCATATTCATGCTGCGTGGCGTGACTTCGGCTCCGATTTTGGTGGGAAGGTCACCAATGCGGATGTCCTTGGAGACCACCTCGCATCGGGCCACGGTATCTCAGAGCAGCAGTCCAGGTAGGTTTTCCGATGTCTGATGCTGATGCCGATTCCGCTGGCTGTACGGTCACTACGCCTGACATTCAAGACCTCTGTGAAGAGGCCGTTGAGGCTGCCCATGCTCGTGCATATGCGATTATCGACCAGGCGGCGTCGCGGCCATCCATAGATCGTGACCTGCTCCTGAGGTCCTACCACTACGCGTTTGACAAACACTCAGCCCATCGGCGAAAGTCTGGTGAGCTCTACAT
>JBEDDQ010000302.1:0-4539 GCA_041176185.1 Armatimonadota bacterium
GCATTTGCTCTCAGCCGTGCGTGTGGACCCGGTGGAGTTGTCGATGCATCCGATTTCTCAGAGGGGATGCTCTCCATCGCACGTACCAAGGTGACACCGGCGGGCGGTACGCCCGTGACCTTCCAGCAAGCGGATGCACAAAAGCTTCCCTATGCCGAAAACACTTACGATGCGGTTACGGTGGCTTTTGGAATGCGAAATGTTGCCGACATCACCGCCGGCATCGGGGAAATGGTACGCGTGGCGAAGTCTGGCGGGCGTATCGCAATCCTCGAGTTCAATCAGCCGACAAAAGCGTGGTTCCGTATGCTGTATCGCTTCTATTCGTTTCGCATCCTACCCGTCATAGGTGGAATCATCAGTGGCCGAAAGTCAGCTTATGCATACTTGCCAGCATCCGTGGATGCCTGGCCAAGCCGTGAAGAACTAACGGCGCGGATGAAGACAGCTGGATGTAAATCGGTGACAGTGACGGACTTTTTATTTGGGGCAGTTGCGTTGCACATTGGAGTAAAGCAATGAGTGTAAAAATTGCGGCTGATGCGATCATTGCTCCGATTCATGCTGAGCTGGATGCTGTAGAAGCATGTATGTCCCGCGAGATTCTGTCAGAAATCCGCGTTGTTCAAGCTGTGAGCGGGCACACGCTGTTTGCTGGTGGCAAGCGACTTCGCCCTGCGGCTGCGCTTTTGTGCGGGAATGCGCTTGGGCGCCGCAAGCTGGATGAGCGTGCCGTTGAGGCGGCCGCAGCTGTCGAGCTGATTCATATGGCATCCCTGATGCACGATGACGTCGTCGATGATGCCGGTGCGCGCCGCGGTCGTCCAACCGCCGGTGCTATTTATGGAAATGGACTGACTATTCTTGCCGGGGATTACCTCCTTGCAAAGTCGATTCACATCCTTGCGCGTAACGATCAGAACCTTAACCTTATCCGCCTCTTTGCGGGCGTCACCGTCGGGATGACGGAAGGGGAGGTCCTCCAGGCAAGCGTCTCGGGAGATATTACTATCCCGGTTTCCACCTACGAAGATGTCATCGAGCGGAAGACGGCCCGATTTATTGCTGGCTGCTGTGAGGCTGGTGGTCGGATTGGCGGCGCGACGGAGTCCGAGGCGGATGCATTCCGGATGTATGGCCATCATATTGGGATGGCATTTCAGATCGCAGATGACCTCTTGGACCTAACGGGTGATCCGGAAAAGACGGGAAAGCCGATTGGTACTGACCTCCGGGATGGCCGTGTGACGCTGCCTCTGATCTATGCACTTGAGACCATGGATGGTGTATCGCGGGATGCATTTGTTCAGGCACTTGGTCGTGACACCCTCACAGATGACGATATTGCTGAAGTTGTCGCTATTTTGAAGGCACAGGGAGCGATTGCACGGACATGGAATGCTGCGCGTGGGCATGCTGCGTGTGCTCAGGATGCGATTGGCTTCCTGCCGGATGGCCCATGTAAGGCCGCGCTGATGATGCTCGCTGACTACAGCATCACACGTCACGAGTAGGCTGCAGGGCTAATCCCCTTCGAGGTTCAGTCGTTGTTGCCAGCGTTCAGGGACGGGGACGCCTTCATGTCGAAGGAGCCAGGCCTTTCGCTCAAGACCGCCCGCATACCCGTGCAGGCCTTGAGAACCAACGACCCGGTGGCATGGAATCAGCAGCCAAATTGGATTTGCGCCGTTAGCCGCACCAACTGCACGCATTGCCCCCGGATTTCCGAGCAGCTTTGCAAGCGCGCCATAAGTCGTCGTCGAGCCGTACGGAATCTCTTGAAGCGCATCCCAAACCTGTCTTTGGAATGCCGTTCCCTTCGGAGATAGGGGAACAGTAAAGCGTGTGAGGTCGCCTCGAAAGTAAGCATCCAGCTCATCCACAAGCCGCTGCGCTGCTACATTGTCAGTAGGAACATCCAACAACGACTCGCCCGGATTTTCATCCCGAATGGAAAATCGAATCACCGCCCCCACTTCATTCAAGCTGCAGACAGCGATACCAACAGGGGTTGTTATTTCAAATTCACAGGTCATACCCGTACACTGTACGGCATGAGCCCTCATGATAATTCAACGCGCGTGGATGACACAATCACTCGACTGCATACCGAAACTGGCAAAGCATGGGATGAAGCATCCGTGCAGTATGTCCGTGAGCTCGAGACGGCGGTTGCAAAGCTCGACGCTGGCATCCCTAACCTGCTAGAACCCGAAATCGGACATTTGACACGCTTGTTATCCAGTGGCGGGGATGTCCTCCACGTTCAGTGCGCCGGTGGTACAGACACACTTTCTCTGCTCCTTGTTGGGGCATCCAGTGTCACCGGGACAGATATCTCTCCAAACATGCTGGCTGTGGCTGAAGAGAAAGCCGCACGTCTAAACCTCGATGCTGAATGGGTCCTCGCAGATACCGCTCATCTCCCTGAGTCTCTCCACAATCGCTTTGAGCTGGTCTACACCGGTCGTGGGGCGCTCAACTGGATGATGGACATCGATGTCTGGGCAAAGAATGTCTGCGCCTGCGTGCGACCGGGAGGGCATTTGTTTGTCTTTGAAGGGCATCCACTCGACTGGGTTTGGGATGAACGCTCCGAGACGCTCGCAATTCACCCGGACTACGGTGGCTACTTTGACACAATTATCGCATCTGATACGGAGTGGCCGACGTCATACATTGATGCCGATGCCCAGCCGCCAGAAGGCTGGTCCACAAAACATGAGCGCCAGTGGACATTGGGGGATGTCGTAACGGCTGTCGCAAAACAGGGGATGATTATCGAGGTCCTCTCGGAACATCCGGAATATTACTGGACCGCGCATCCACATCTGACTGGACTCGCACGGACACACCTTCCACACACGTATGTACTCATTGCGAGAAAGCCTGGAAAGTGATGACTCTACGTAAGCGTTTGGAGGAAGACCCTCTCGAACCCATCATCGCTCTCCTGAATCAGGCAAACCCGCACTATCCACAGACGATTGCGGACTATCTCGAGTACCGACGCTTCAATGCAGATATGTTGCATGTTCAGTGGGTCGTCGTTTCCCCAACGGGAGATACATTGGGATACGCCTGTCTCTCCCAGAACCACCATGAGTTCACGCCGGGTAAATATGACTTTGACCTCATTGTTGACCGGAAGGCACGCGGCGGTGGCATCGGCGGGATGCTCCTTGAAGCCATTTATTCCGAAGCCGGGAAGCACAATGCCATCGGCATCCGCACCTATATGGACACATCTGATACTTCAGGTAGACGCTTTGCTGAAAAGCATGGTTTTGTCCGGACAATGGTGTCGTGTGATGTCATCCTCGATGTCCTTTCATGCGCTGTTCCCACGCCTGAGAGCTTGGATGAAGTGGCAGCCGCTCTTGATATCCGGGTGTCGACATTCGCTGCGGAAATGATTGCCGACCCGGATGCGCCGCGAAAATTTCATGCGCTTTCCTCTGAAATCCGGCGGGATATTCCGGGCCCGGATGTACTTGAAGATGTCCCCTTTGAGCAGTTTGCAAAGTCGCTCGAGTCGCCGAACCGTCTGGGGGATGCACAATTTGTGGCAATCCGTGATGGTGAATGGATTGGGATGTCTACGCTTTGGCGTCGAGGTGCGGATGATGTGCTGCAAACGGGAGCGACGGGTGTTGTGCGAAGTGAGCGTGGCAAGGGAATCGCAAAGCTGCTAAAGCATCATGCGGTCAACTATGCAAAGCGCCGTGGGGCTCCGCAGATCATCACGGACAATGCGGAACAGAATGCCCCGATGCGTGCGATCAATCAACAGCTTGGCTTGGTGGCGTTGCCTGAACCATGGTTGATGGAAAAGGCGCTGTAGGGGTTGATGAGTGGGGCAGAATGCGTAGTCATTTACCGTCATTGGTTTCGTAGGGGCAGGCCTGTGTGCCTGCCCGCGAACATATAGATGGTCTCGCTTGTCGGTCTCACGAGACTTGGAATTCTGTTGCATCTCACAAAGTCTTCGCAATGAGATGGCATGCCGCGTCCGCCCGTTGCGGTGGAAGACTTCGCATAATTGAAAAATCCACCCGCCAGGAATCGAACCTGCGACCCGGATTTCTTCCATCTATGAGAAAAAGTAAATCCCCACTCATTCAACAAGCGGGGATTGAAACACGAAAAATACACCCGGCAGGAATCGAACCTGCGACTTAGATTCCTTGCATCCGTAGGAGAAAAATAAAATCCCTTCTCATTAAACGAGTAGGGATTGAAACACGGAAAATACACCCGGCAGGAATCGAACCTGCGATTTGGATTCCTTGCATAGGTGAGAGAATAATGAACTCCCCACGTTTCCAGCACAGGGATACTCATCCAAATACGAAAAATACACCCGCCAGGAATCGAACCTGCGACCTAGATTCCTTGCATCCGTAAGAGAAAAATAAAATCCCTTCTCACCAAACGAGTAGGGATTGAAACACGGAAAGTACACCCGGCAGGAATCGAACCTGCGACCTAGATTCCTTGCATCCGTAAGAGAAAAATAAAACCCCTTCTCATTAAACG
>JBEDDQ010000303.1:0-2805 GCA_041176185.1 Armatimonadota bacterium
TCTCGTAGGGAGTGGCATCGGCGGACTGCGAACGCTCGAAGACCAATGCAGAGTGTTGGTTGAGAGTGGACCTTCCAAGATTTCTCCATTCCTAATCCCGATGATGATTGCAGATATGGCATCTGGACATATTTCCATTATCACGGGCGCCAAGGGGCCGAACTCTACCGTGGTTACAGCATGTGCCACTGGTGCGCATGCACTTGGCGACTCGCTCGAGATTATTCGGCGTGGAGCAGCAGATGTCATGATTTGCGGTGGTACAGAAGCCGCAGTCACGCAGGTTGGTGTTGCTGGTTTTGGCAACATGAAGGCGATGACATCCAAGTACAACGACAACCCAACCAAGGCGTCGCGACCATTCGAAGCTGGGCGCGATGGCTTTGTCATCGGCGAAGGTGCGGGCGTGGTTGTTCTCGAAAGTCTCGAACACGCTGAAGCACGTGGTGCACACATCTACTGTGAGCTCGCAGGTTACGGTATGTCTGGTGATGCATATCATATGACGCAACCTGCTGCGGGCGGTGAGGGCGTTGCCCGTGCGATGGTCGCTGCTCTGAGCGATGCTGGTGTGCAGCCTGAGGAGGTTGGTTACATCAATGCACACGGGACATCGACCCCGCTCAATGACAAGAACGAAACCGCAGCCCTGAAGAAGGTCTTTGGAGACCACGCTTATAAGCTCGCAGTTTCCAGTACAAAATCGATGACCGGACACCTTCTGGGTGGCGCCGGTGGAATTGAAGCAGTTGCCGCGGCGCTTGCTATTCACAGCGGGCAGCTGCCTCCAACGATTAACTACGATAACCCCGATCCTGACTGTGATCTTGACTACATTCCGAATGTAGCACGAACCCAGCAAGTCGAAGTCGCAGTGAGTAACAATTCAGGCTTTGGCGGACATAATGCCGTCATTGTGATGAAACGCTACCACGGCTAAATTCGATTCAGATCAAAACGTAATACACCCCCTCTGACGACGTCATAGGGGGTGTAATTGTTAGTTGGATGGACTTTGGGGGCAAACCAAAGTCAGCTATCTATGCACCTGTATTGGTTACTTAGCCTTCGAGGCCTTATCAATCATCTTTGTGAATTCAGCCTCACTCTGTGCACCAACTGCCTGTTGCACGAGCTTGCCGGACTTTGAAAACACAAACGTTAGAGGTATAGCAACAGAGCCGCTATCACTGGTCGGTGCTAACCACTTCAAGTAGCCAGGGTCGAACTCTGAGCCATCCTTGTTAATGTAGGCGAATTTTGCAACACCGTTGGATTCCAAAAACTTCGCAGCTTTAGCCGAGTCAGAGCGATCATCGATGGCGACCGTGATCAAGTCCGCACCTTTTTTCTTTGCGGTCGCGACCATATCTGGAAACTCTGCCTTACAGGGACCACACCAAGTCGCCCAGAAGTTCAGGATCACGACTTTACCCTTATGCTTTGCCACTTCTGCTTTGACAGACGCAGGTGTTCCCACGCCAAGTGCAGGTGGGGCTGCCTGTACGGCAACGGCCATCAACGCGACCAGGGATGCTGTCAACAATGTCTTCATTTTTCGTCCTTCTTTGCTCCCAGGAGCTCGAGAATCGCCAGCGTATCCTCAGCAGCGGTTGCGGGTTTAATCTTGGTATCTACGGCAACGATTTTACCGTCAGGGTTGATGTAAAAGGTAATGCGCTTCGCGATTGGTTTTGCCGGATCTCCGCCGTCACGCAAAACACGGTAGGCCTTGATGACCGAGCCATCTGTGTCGGAAAGCAATGTGTGTGTCAGGCTTTCCTTCTCACAAAATTGCCGTTTTGATGCAGTGTCCTGGGCACTAATGGTCACTACGTTCGCACCGATGGATTTGATGCCATCGATAGCTTTTGTGTATGAACGATTTTGGAGCGTGCAGCCACTCGTCATGTCCACGGGATAGAAGGCAACGACCAGCCACTTTCCCTTGAAATCCTTCAGAGCAACCTTGCGGTCAGCTTGGTCCAGCAATGTGAATTCTGGAGCGCGCTTTGATATGAGCTGCGTTGGCGTCCCGGATGGCTGTGATGCCTGAGCGGCATAGACAACAGGAGTAATAAACATAACTAATTGTACCGAATAACTACATCATTCGTTTCGGAAATAGTTATGTGAATATTATTGATATTCTGGGTGTGAAAACATGAAATAGTTAATGATAGGGTGTTATGTGATTCAAAATCTAAAGTGTCCAGTATGTGATGGCGGGTTAGACATAACCGCAGTTGCCTGCACATACTGCCATCTGGAAATTAGGGGATCCATACGTTCTCACTGGTTAATCGGATTAGATAGCGATCAACTCGACTTTTTACTGACGTTTATCCGTTGTCGAGGCGTCATCAGGGACATCGAGGCACTCTTAGGCGTTAGCTATCCGACGGTTAGGAATCGTATCGATCAGCTGGTTGATGCTGTTGAACAGCGTTTGGAAGAATCACAATCAATGGCGGCACCGCCCGATTCGCGCATTGCCATCCTGAATAGTCTGGCGGGCGGAGAGATCTCACCGGAGAGGGCGATGGCTTTATTGGATGCGCTTATGCATCCCTGATGGAGGGGGAAAATGGCATCACAGGAACGCTTGTTAATTTTAAAAATGCTGCAGGATGGCACGATATCCGCTGAGGATGCCTTGAAGCTACTTGAGGCATCTGCTGCAAATCCGGTACCTGCGCCCCCTTCCACAGCGCCTATCGATGATCCGGAAGAGCCGATTTTTGACCAAACCGAACCCGAAAGCACCGATAGTCCCGCCGCGCAGACCGACAACACGGATACTAT
>JBEDDQ010000304.1:0-5596 GCA_041176185.1 Armatimonadota bacterium
GGCCTACCCCGATTGGGAAGGGACGCTGCTCGGCGACAAGGCCATCAGCGTGGTCTTTGATAACAGCAAAATCAAGCGCTTTGTCCCGGACTTTGTCGCTAAGATCGGGTTTGCCGAAGGGATGCGCCGCGCGGCGAAGTGGTTTTTGGAGCATCCAGGCTTTCGGACAACGGAACCGGATGTCGATGCCCGCCACACACAGCTTGCGGGGATGTACCACGAGCTGGAGGCGGCATTGGTGGCACGTATCCAGCGGGGGGATGCGGTGCGCTAGGCAGCCGCGTTACAGGTTTCTGGCCAGCTCCCGGAGCGCATCCGAGCTGGCTTTCTCCTCGGTCATCGCACGCTGAAGCTCGGCCATGCGGTCGGCAGTCTGGTTTGCCGGGTCACGGCGAAGCAGGGCGGTCTGGACATCCACGGTGCCACACGCAACCGCGTAGCGGACGATCGCCTCACGCATTGATGATGCCTTCGCCAGCAACATATCTGCGTGGCTGCGGGACATATCCAAGTCTCCGAGAGCGGCATCACGCTCATCCTGAAGATAACCAACCTGTGCTTCAAGAGTGTTAATGAGCTCCTGAAGGCGATCCACTTCCGCTGTGCTCGCAGCGGTTTCCTTGATAGCTGTGATGTCAGTGGAGAGGGTGTCCAGCTGGGATGTCGTTGCCTGATGGGCATCATTCACACTCAGGCGAAGCGCAGCGAGCGCGGTTTCGAGTTTTGTGATTTGTTCGTCCATCGTTTCCTCCATCATCGACTGCAAACGTAACGCTTGCAAGCCATCTGCCGGATATGTGACTGCATTTATCATGCCGCTGTTGCGTGCTTGGAGCAGGGGAGCCAAATCATCCATAAAAGTGCCGTCTTTGGTACAATTACGCCTACACCCGGGCACTGGTTTCCTGCAAAGAAGAGCATCGGGATACCAACCGTTTCCCGACATGGTAGCGGTACGGTAATTGCATCCACAGAAAGTCAACATGCCCGAATCATCCGATGTCACCAAGCTGGGAACATTCTCGTTCGACCGCGACCTTAGGTTTATGTGGTTGGATGATGGTGATGCCACAGATCTTCTTGGACAGAGCATTTGGACGATTATCGGCGGGCCGTGGCGCCAGGCGCTTTACCGTGCACTGAAGTCCATCGCGCGTGGCCATGCAAGCGTTGATGAAACCGTCATCGTGGCTGATCGAAAAGTCACCGCGCACTTGTCCCGCACAGATGCAGGCTACGAAGCAAGTTTTACGATCACGGGAATGGGCGGAACTGTCCCTACGCTGATCGCCCCGGTTGCACAGGAAACGATTCATATTGCGACGCCACCGGAAGGGGATGACTTTTTTGTCCGCGCGGCGGATTTGCTTTGTGTCCTGACGGTCCCGGATGGCCGCCTTAAGCGGATTAACCCGGCCTGGGAGCGAGCGCTAGGCTTCCCCATCGCGGCACTCGAAGGGAAGCGCCTGGAAGACCTCATCCATTTAGATGACCAACAGGAGGTTGCGGCGGCGCTCGCGATGCCCACAAGTGACCCAAGTCCGCGTCGCTTTACCTGCCGCCTGAAGTCCGCAAGCGGTGAACTTCGATACCTCCAGTGGAGCGCCGCCATTGGGCAAAATGGTGGTGAACTGTATGCCGCCGCACGGGATGTCACCGAGCACCGCGTCGCAGAAGCCGCTATCCGTCGTCAGATTTACCGTGATCCGCTGACCCAGCTGCACAACCGCCGCTACCTTGAAGATCAGCTTGGCGAAGCGCTGGCCGCAGGTAATGACAGCCCACTCGCATTGTTGTTCATCGACTTGGACCGGTTTAAGCCTATCAACGATGCTCTCGGCCACGATGTCGGCGATCAGGTCCTGCAGGTCGTAGCCAGACGCCTCGAGCAGACGCTGCGTGCCGAAGACGTTGTCGCGCGCCTCGGCGGGGATGAGTTTGTCGCGCTTCTCCCACGCATTGCCGCGCTTGGGGATGCCGCATTGGTTGCACAAAAGCTCCTCGAAGCACTGCAGCAGCCCTGTCACATCGCGGGTCAGGACTTGGTTCTCTCCGCGAGTATCGGAATCTCAATTGCACCATTGCATGGGCGTGAGCCGTTGACACTGATGAAGCTTGCGGACGCCGCGATGTATCAGGCAAAGCGGGATGGCCGTGGCGGGTATGCGGTTTATCAGCCGGAGGCGGATGACAGCGGTGTCGACCCATTGCTGCGTTTGCAGCTTGAAAGCCGACTTGGCCAGGCAGTGGAGCGGAATGAGCTACGGCTGCATTATCAGCCACAGATTGATGCGACAACTGGTGCGGTGATGGGCTTTGAAGCGCTGCTCCGCTGGCAACCGGACGGTATGGGAATCGTTCCTGCGGGTGCATTCCTGCCGGTGGCTGAAGAGATGGGCTTGCTTGTGAGTATGGGCGAGTGGGCTATCGATGAAGCCTGCCGCCAGGCAAGTGAGTGGTCTGGCGCGATGGATGGCCTTCAGATGTCGATAAACCTCTCCGCGCGCCAATTGAACGACCCGCAGCTTGCGGATAAGGTCGAGCGGGCGCTGCGTGAGAGCAATCTGGATCCCGCGAATGTCGAGCTCGAGCTTACGGAGACGGTTCTGGCCCGTGGCGGGGACCAAATGCGTGAAACGCTTGGTCGCCTCCATGACCTTGGGGTGCGCCTCTGCCTCGATGACTTTGGTACGGGCTACGCAAACTTTGCTTACATTTCTAACCTCAAGCTCGACCGCTTGAAGATTGACCGCAGTCTGGTCATGAACATTTGCGGCAATGAAAAGGATGAAATGGTGGTCCGCGCCATCGTGGGTCTTGCGCATACGCTTGGGATGAAAGTGGTTGCGGAGGGTGTCGAAACCCAGGAGCAGTACGACAAGCTTGTTCTGCTCGGATGTGACATTTTGCAGGGCTTCTTCTTCAGCCGTCCCCTGCCTCCGGCGGAGATTCCCCGGATGCTGCCATCCAAAGGGTAATAAACAGTGTGTAAGTGCGGGGACAATGGCCGTTCACCGCGGAAAAACATGGTGGAGTGACAAATGTGCATCCGCAAGCGGATAATAGACACACACTTCCATGATTTTTAACACCATCGCTTACTTTGCCGCCTTTTTGTTACCGGCGGCATTGCTGATCAGACGGCTGCCTCTTGTAGGTCGAGAGTGGCTGATTGCGGTGATTGGTGCGCTATTTTTCATCACGTTTTCGGTCACGAGTGTGGGTGGGATTCCGGGAGCCCTGTGTATTGGGCTGCTGCTTGGAATCAGTGTGCTGTGTGTTTCTGTCCTTAGAAAGGGCAGCAAGCTTGGCCTTACGCTTGTCCTGATCACCGCGCTTGCGACACTGGGTTTCTTCAAGTACAGCAACTTTTTCCTAACATCGGTGCTCGGAGTAACGAAGCAGCATCCGTTGTATTGGAAGGATGCCTTTCTGCCACTCGGTATATCGTTCTTCACATTTGAGTTTGTGCACTATGCAATGGATGTCTACCAGGGCAAGGCGGAGCCAGTCCGGCCGGGGAAGTTTCTGGCGTTCATTCTCTTCTTCCCGACCATGGTTGCGGGGCCGATTAAGCGGATTCAAGATTTTTCGCTGGATGTCCATCCGGCGGGTTCACGGGATGCCCTTGTTGACTGGCAGCGAGGAATTACGCGTGTGTTGGTTGGCTTGGCTAAGAAATTTGCCATCGCAGACTTGCTGACAGCCGTGACCGACCATTTGGTCCGGAGCGATATTGCCGCGGCTAACCAGCGTATCCTTCCCGTCATCTGGATCTTCGCCTATGGCATAAAGATCTACATGGACTTCAGCGCGTACTCAGACATCGCGATTGGCTCCAGCCGCATCCTTGGCATCAAGGTCCCGGAGAACTTTGATAATCCTTACGGAAAAACCAACATCGCGCAATTCTGGCAACACTGGCATATTTCGCTCTACCGCTGGCTGGTGGATTACGTCTTCATCCCGTGTGGCGGCTCGCGCGCGAGTGCTTTGGCGACTTACCGAAATACATGGATTGTGATGTTGGTATCTGGCCTTTGGCATGGCGCTGGGTGGCAGTTTGTTATTTGGGGTGCGTGGCACGCATTGGGCCTAAGTGTTCACCGGCTTTGGAGCCGCGGTGGAGCTGGAGGGTGGCTGTCATCCCGGATGCCCGGCTGGCTCTTGGTTTCCATCAGCTGGCTGGTGACCTTTATGTATGTCAACCTTGGGTGGTCATTCTTTGCGATGGACTTTCCGACGGCAATCATCTGGTGGAAAAAGGTGCTACTGGGATGACATTCAAGCAAAAGCTGAGGTGGTTGATCGACTGCCTTACAGGAATAGAAAGAGAGCTTCCAACATCGGGGATGTTGAGTTACAGGTCTCTGCTCTGGCCGATTTGGTGGGTCATTCTGTTCGCGATTATCTGCGTGTTTTCAGGTCAGTCAAGCAAGTTTATATATATTGACTTCTAGAACGCCGACCTGCCGTTTCTCGATTGGATAACAAAAATGGTATCAGCGCTGTTCTGGTCCCTTTCTGATTGTTGGTGTGATTCCGCCCCGGAATCTCAACGTAGAAAATCTACTCGATAACCTGCAGCTGCTTTAGCGGTGAGATTTCAAGCTCCGGCTGGCCTTTGTAGTCAATGCACTTTCCGGTCACAACGACTTGCTTGTCTTTCAGTTTGCGAAGGTCGGGGAAGTTTGCAAAATCTTTTGCTTTGACTGCAACCGTGATGGCATCCTTGTAGTTGCTTGCGAAGTTCAAGAGCACAATCGAATGTGACTTTGGTGCAAAAACCGCATAAACCTTGCCAGTAATCGTGATTTCTTTGCCGGTCTTATCTTTGAAGGCAAGCAGATCGGTGGCATGGATGGCCTTCTTAACAAGCTCGGTATCGGCCTTAACCGCTGCGAACTTCTTGTCCTTTACAGCGACAGCCGACTGCGCAGGCTTTGGGGCATCCTGCGTTTCCTGAGCAAACCCAGCTGCGATTGGGACGAGCGTGGCGAATCCGAGTGCCGCGATGGCAATAATCGAGGAGAGCGATGCGTTCATGGGTTGATTCTATCCGTTGATGTGAATGTGTATCCGGGCCGCTTCGAGCCTCCATCGGGATGCACCGCCTCCCGTAATTGCGTTATTATTCATCCGTAGAATTGCCGACGCCGGCAATGTAGGAGGTTTTCCCATGCAACGACGCTTATTCCTGGCATCCTGTGCCGCTGCCGCGCTGATTGCCGGCTGTACTCCAGCGGGTGATGCCGGTAAGTCCGGTGGTGATTCTGCTGCAAAGCCGGGGCAGAAGACATTTGCGATGATTCCAAAGGGCCTGACCCACGTCTTCTGGCAGACCGTCCACGCTGGTGGAGACCGCGGCGGTAAAGAGTTTGGCTACAACATCAAGTGGGATGGCGCTCAGAAGGAATCCGACACATCTGGTCAGATTGCCGTCGTAGAAAATGCGATTGCCGCCAAAGTGGATGGCATCCTCCTCGCACCACTAGACAAGTCTGCGCTCTCGAATGTCATCAAGAAGGCAAAAGAAGCAAACATCCCTGTTGTCCTCTTTGACTCCGCAGCGGATGTCCCTGAAGACTCCTATGTC
>JBEDDQ010000305.1:0-5032 GCA_041176185.1 Armatimonadota bacterium
GGCTTGGCGGGCCGCTGACGATCACCGATATCCATGTGCTGCTGGGGCGGATTGATCCCGGTAAGTTTGGAATTCCTTTGGATGTCCAAGCGGCGGAGAGCGCGCTTAATCGGTTGATGGATGACATCGCGGCGGCGGGCCACCCCGTGCCCGATCGGCATTCCCTCTGCGAAGGGCTGTTGGTACTGGCTAACGACACGATGGCGGATGCGATTCGCGGAGTGACGCTCCGGCAGGGAATCGCTTTAGATGGCCATGCGCTGGTTGCATTTGGGGGTGCGGGAGGGCTGCACGGCGCGCAGCTTGCTGAGCGGCTGGGCCTGGATACCGTTGTGATTCCACCGGATGCCGGCCTTTTGTCCGCGCGCGGGCTTGCGGGAACGGGGCTTGCCCGAACGCTTGAGCAGCTGGTTGCAGCACCGGTGGATGAAAGCGATTTGTGGCAGAGGGCAGCAGTACAGGAAGCGGCGGCGCGTTCTGGCCTCCTTGATGATGGCTGTGAGCTGGTATCCGGGATGGTTACAACGCACACGGCGTACTGTCATGTCGCCGGGCAGGAAGCGGTTTTCCCGATTGCATTGGTGAGAGGTGAACAGTTAGATGTCGCATTTGCGGACATTTATATGCAGACATTTGGTTCACCACCTCCGGCGGACCGTGCACTTGTTTGTGACACGCTGGTGACGACGGTGCGCGAGGCCGGTGGGATTGAGATTGTGGATGGTGACAGTTTGCAGCCGTGCCCCGATGGAACCGCGGGGCCAATCAGTCTCACGCTTGCCCACAGCGCCTTCTTCGTACCCGCCGGGTGGAAGCTTGCCTATGCGGAATCGGGCGCGATTGTCCTGCATCGGTGTGCGACACAGTCCACGGAAGCCACTTCGGATGCCGCCGTAGAAGCGGCGCTCTGGAGTCGCCGGTTTGCTGCGATTGCGGATGCGATGGGCGATACCCTCCAGCGGACGGCGCTCAGTGTAAATGTGCGCGACCGGTTGGACTATTCGTGCGCGGTTTTAGATCCGAACGGCAGCCTGGTCGCAACAGCCGCGCATATCCCGGTTCACCTCGGGGCACTCGGAGCGTGTGCGCGTGCGCTGATAAAGGCCGATGCCTTTGCGAAATCCAATGAAGTCGTCGTCAACCACCCTGCATTTGGGGGCTCTCACCTGCCGGATGTCACATTGGTGACCCGTGTCCTAACCAATACGGGAGCGCTTTGCGGGTATGTTGCAAGCCGTGCGCATCATGCCGAGCTCGGGGGAAGTCGTCCAGGATCGATGCCTCCGCAGGCGACGACATTGGTGGAGGAAGGCGTTGTTATCCCACCGATGCCGTATGACCCCGATGCTATCCGGATGCTGCTGAGCACGGGGCCATTTCCAAGCCGTGCTGTGAGCGATAACTTGGCGGACCTTGCGGCGCAGCGTGCGGCAAACCGTGAAGGAGCGCTTCAGCTTGCGGCACTGGTGGATACGTATGGGATTGAACGCGTAGATGCTCAGCAACAGCAGCTGGCCACTCGAGCCTGCGTAGCTGCCCGGCGTGCGCTCGCCCGTATCCGCCCGGTGGGCGGAAAGCTGCACGGCATTTCGGTGCTTGAGCACGCTAGTGGCCCTCAGTCCTACGTCCTCGTCACCCTTCGCTGGCCTGAAAACCCGCAAGATCCCAATGCAACGGTTGAGATTGACTTTACGGGGACCAGTGGGCAGGTAAATGGCAACCTCAATGCGCCGCTTGCGGTGACGCAGGCCGCGGTGCTCTATGTGCTCCGGCTGCTGGTCGCGGATGATATTCCTCTTTCGGATGGCATTCTGGATGCCATTAATCTTGTTGTCCCCACCGGAACATTCATTAATCCTGTCTTTAGCGCGGATCCGGCAGCGTGTCCGGCGGTGGTTGGCGGAAACACCGAGGTGAGCCAGCGGATTGTGGATGCACTCCTCGATGCCATCGGGATTTGCGCATCCAGTCAGGCGACGATGAACAACATCCTCTTTGGCAATGCGCGATTTAGTGTTTACGAGACGCTCGCGGGTGGGAGCGGTGCGGCTGCGGGTCATCAAGGTGCTGATGGCGTCCATGTCCACATGACCAACACGCGGATTACGGACCCGGAGGTGCTTGAGCGACGTGTTCCGGTGCGTCTGATGCAGTTTCGTCTGATCACGGGATCGGGTGGTAAGGGGAAGTGGCGCGGAGGGTGTGGCGTTCGGCGCGAGTGGCAGTTCCTAGAGGATGTCCAGGTGAGCGTGATAACGCAGTCGCGTATTTTTGCGCCGCGCGGGCGTGCGGGTGGCGGTCCTGGGCGACAGGGTATCCAGTGGGTTCGGCACAACAGCGGGGCGACGACGGTGCTGCGGTGTGTGGATCAGGTGGACTGCGCGGCGGGGGATGTTCTTGTTGTCGAAACGCCAGGCGGCGGCGGATGGGGACCAGAAGTCTGCTAGCCGCACGAACATCCAAAGTACAATCCTAAATATGAAGACATTGATTTCCCGCCGCAACATCGCTTTGTCAGCTGCCGGACTCCTGAGTGCAAGTGCAGCGAGTGCGCAGGAAAAGTCAGTCGTATCTACGGATGGCCCTATCGAGGCGCCGCTTGTCCGCGACTACCCTGCCCCTGGCTTCAAGCCGAGCTGGCGTAAGCCGCAGGTCAACCGCCAAATGGCTCAGGATTTTGTCATTTATGCGCACTCTGACATCGAGATGGTCAAGAAGCTTCTCGATAAAGAGCCAGGCCTCATCAATGCAACCATCGATTGGGGAGCCGGCGACTGGGAATCTGCCATCAATGGCGCATCCCATATGGGCCAGCGCGACATCGTGATGCTCCTTCTTGAGCGAGGGGCGCGTCCGGACATTTTCTGCGCGGCGATGCTGGGGCAGCTGGACTTTGTAAAAGCGATGTTGACGCTGCAGCCAAAGCTGATAGATGCCAAGGGTCCACACGGTTTTACGCTGCACTTCCATGCGCAGGTTGGCGGGGATGCGAGCAAGCCAGTACTTGATTACCTCCAGAGCATCCGCAAGCTGGAACTGAGACCGGTTCCATTTTTGAAGAAGCCGTAGAGAATCCCATTTGATGGTAGGTAGCGAGGCTTTGATCTGTCCGAACTGGATGGTGTTTGCGCGTATGTGTGGAGATGAAAATGCCCAGCAGTGAACCCGGCAAGCGGAAGCAGCCATTCAAGGTCAAGGCCCTCGAGGACTTGCTGGCGGCGATGCGGCAGGAGGTGGATGCGACATCCACAAAGGCCGATATTGAGATGCTGGTCACCAGCGCAATCGATGCGATGACACCTGAGGTTTCCTTGTCTGTCCCGGATGCACCAGCGTGCGCAGTGGATGAGATTCCCGAGCCGCCGGCCCCGGGTGCGGACTGTGATGTTATCCGCGCTGTGGCGGACTCGGATGCCTTGCTGAATGCGGTGCGGCCATTGGTGGATGCGACGATTCTCAAGAAGATTGCAGATGCCGATTACGGGAGTGACTCTGTGGAACACTTGGCGGTTCTGAAGAGTATCCGGGATGGCGCTACGCCTCCTGTGCCACTACGGTGGCATCCGGAGGAAGTCTGTGCGCTGACGCGGTGGGAGACTCCTAAGAAGGATGATCGCCGCGGGCATATTGCGCGTCTGTTTTCCTGTGCGATTTTGCTGCGTGCATCCTTGGATGGCGAAACAGAAGTGATGGGCCTCACGGACACAATGATTGTCGCGCTGGACAGCGCAGCGGTGCTCGGTGTCGATTTTGTGGATGCGTATGTCCGCTGGGCAGCATCCGGGATTGATAATGCGGATACGGACAATGACTTTATCGGGGCATCTCTTGTGCTTGCGCGTGGGCTCGGAGCAACGGTGGTAGATGCGTCTGGTTGTGAGGCGTTGCTCGGTTGGGTTTCATTTCGTCTCGAGACATGGACGATGGTTCACGATGTCGCGCCAGGGAACAAGCCGAAGGGGTTGCTGGACTGGACATTTTTCAACCAGCGGCATCCGGTGTGGCATGCGTTGCTGGAGCGTTCGGTCAAGGGGTTTGAGGGTACGGGTGATAAAGCGATCGCGGATGCGCTGGTGCATTTGTTGAAGAAGGGGCCTTTGGTAGGTTTGTAGAGTCCAATCGATTCCTATTTTGAGCCGATCGCAAAATTCCGCGTAGGGGAGGGCTGCTGTGCCCTCCCGTGGGTGACGTTTTGTTGATGCGTTGTAGATCGATGCCGTTCTAATTACGCTTGCGCGGTGGATGTCAATCGCGAAATTCCGTGAATGGTCGGACCGTCGTGTCCGCCCACCTATGATGGCGTGGTTTTCACAAATATCGCTTGCGCTACAGATGCCAAATGCTCTGCGTAGGGGCGGACCGCCGTGTCCGCCCGCACGTTTCGAAAATTAACGCCTTGGTACCGGAATCGTTGATGCACGCTTGCGCGGTGGGTGTCTCGCGTTTGTGCCGAGGTCGCCGGATGTAACGCGAAATCCCGTTGACCTTTCAGTTCGGCTGGGCTTGGCGGTATCGCCTTGTGGTCACGTGGGGCGACCATCCCCGATGGCGATTGTAATGAATTCGAAACGCGGATAAGTATGTTGCCATCGTCGATGGTGCCCGCCCTGCCAGCCGCCGAATGTGTGCTGGCTTGCAGTATCTAAAAGCTGATCAGTCCGGCTAGCGGCCCTCACGCTCAACATTCCACCGCGCGTCGCGCTGGTCGGTTTGTTGCCCATTGTTGATTGTGGTTTTCCGATGGCAAAACGGACTTCATACAACGACTCGTAGGGGCAGGCCTCTGTGCCTACCCGTGCTTTGCAGTATTAGATTGAAGTTTGACCCCAGGCACAAAAAAACGACGCATCGTTTCGATCGTCGTTTCGTGGAATCAGTCGGTGTTTCAACGCCTGATGTTGTTAGATTACCAAATTAGGCTGGATTTGGCATCCGGGGTGGTGTTGATGGATGTTGAAGATTGGGCGTAAGGGGAGTCTGATTGGTGGATTAAGTGGCCTTCTTCGTTATCTAATACCTTAAATACTTACAG
>JBEDDQ010000306.1:0-4016 GCA_041176185.1 Armatimonadota bacterium
AACATACAAGGCATACGCACGAATCATCCGCTTCGCCTGAACGCCATACTCCGCTGGAATATGGTTATCAATCCCGGCACAGTACGCAAGACTGAGGTTTAGTGTCGCATCGGGGACCTTCACACCCTTTGCCTTTGCACGCACCAGAGCATGCGCAACGTGCACACCAAGATATGGCCATTCACGCTCACCACGCGTCCAGAAACCGAAGCCACCACTTGGGTTTTGCAGCTCGGAGAGACGCTTGATGTCGGCATCGAGGGATGCGTTCATCGCGGCATCCGATGGCACATTTGGCGCCTTGAACGCCACCAGAATATCTCGCAGCGACACGGTGCTGATCACACGGCTGGCGATTTGCTCCGCGCACGCAAATGGATATTCATGAAGGTAGATTGCCGCATCCGTGAGCTCACTCAGCGCCGTGCTGGTGGTCGTGATATCCAAGCCACCCTGATCGAGCCGGACATTTTTAGGAAGCTGAACAGCTTGCTGGGTGGCTCCGGAATCCACAACGCCATAGGTTGCAAACGACTCGCCGCTTGCCGGTGTGTAGACCGGAATCGCGATGGATTGCGCATCCGTGTAGCGGCCAGAAGTGACTGCCACTTGGAAGCGTGCTGTCCCAGGCTTGATGGACTCGGCTGAGAAGCGAACTTCCACCCTGTCTCCGGCCGGGATAGTGACACGCCGGCCACGCCCCTTTGTAAATGTCGTGTTCACTCCGCGTACAGCGACATCCACTGTCATCGGTTGCTCGGTCTGGTTCTGCACAACAACCGGCAACTCAAACTGATCACCCATGTTGAGGAAGCGTGGAGCTGACAAGCGTGCCATGAGTGGCAGGCGCGCCAGCAGCTGTGACTCGGATGTACCAAATTTATCCACCGTCGCCGCAACAGCTGCGATCCGGTAACGGGTGAGGTTATCGGGCACCGTTACTGGAACCGTTGTCTGCCCGGTGGCATCGGTCTGGTTATCCGTACTGAACACAGCAAGCGGATCCAGATTTGTCCGCTCGCGGATGACCACCGGTGCCTCTTCTCCTGCACCAGGCTTCGCTGGCACGACGCCTAAACTGAAACGACTCGACGCGGCGCTTGCTGGCACACCCGAATCCATCGCCATCGCAGCACTCTTCGCCATCATGCGGCCACGGGCGCCGCCGCCAGGCATCCCGCCAAACATCGCCTGGTTTTCGAACTTCGCATTGTCGTCGGCCGGAACCAACTTTGGATCTTCAAGCTTCATCCATGAACGCAGCTGCAACGATTGAACACCGGCGTAGCGCTCGGGGTAGAACGCCGTAAGTGGGTCACCAAGCACCCAACCAGCAAGGCTGAGAACAGAGTCATCGACGACGACGACACTGACATCCGCGCCTTGAACAGGCTTCCCAGCGCTGTCACGCACCGTCACGCCAATCTTTGTCGAACCGCCAGGCTCAACCGCCGCCGGCTCAGGGCTAAGCGTTACCGCAAGCTTCTTCTCGGCTTTGCTGACCTTAATCGGGATGCTTCCATCTGCGAAAGCCGGTTGCATGATGCCCTTTGCGGCTCCCGCACGCGCCTTGCTTCCGATGCCGTGGACTTGCAATGTTACATTTGGCAGCCACTCTTCCGTGACCGGAAGCTTGATCACCGTGCCGCCACGCCGAAGCGTCATCCGCTGGGTTGAAAGCACATTCCGCCCGACGACCTGCACCAGCACTTCGGTCGGACCGTATGGTGCCTGAAGGAGGACATCGGCGGTACCGCCAACGCTGACTTCGGGCTTACTCGGGATAAGCGTAAGTTCATCCTGACCAAGCTGCTTTTGGCTCTGGACAAGCTTGTCTTCACCGGACACCCAGAAGGTGCGCTCGGTGCGGTTGGTCCGGCCTTTGGCATCGGTGATGGTTGCGACCAGCGTCCACGAACCCGGCTGCTGCGGCACAATCGATGTCTCCATCCGGCGGCCACCCGAAACCGTCCACGCAACGGTGTCACGCTCTATTTCTTTGTACTCGCCGGCATCGAGGCCCCAAACCTTACGGAAGGCTTTCAGGCGGATCACGGCATTGGGAACGACTTTGCCATCAGGGGTTACTGCAATCGTCGCAACCTTAAAGGGCTGTCCAGCATCTACAAATGTCGCTGGGAAATGCACTCCCGCATACGTGTCTGCTGCATGGACAAGCTGCGTCGCTGTCGTCGTACGCGCCTGGCGGTTGACATCCTGGATGCTTGCCGTTGCGGTTACGGTTACCGGGCTCGCTGGCCGGATGGAATCAACATCTACGTGCAGCCAGTGGGATCCATCCGCTGCGAGGGTTCCGTTATGTTGCTTAACAACGCCACCAAACACCGGACGACCAAAGCCGCTGAAGCGTCCCATTGGGGCATCGACGACATCGGATATCCCACCGCCACGCCACCACGGCACCCATGTCCCGAATGTGAATTCTGAATGCCCCGGAGGGGTATAGGTCGTCGGGCTGACGGAGACATTCCAGTTGACCGATGCGCCTGCAAGCGAACCACCAGCGTAGTAGCTGGCAGATGTGCTGAAGTCGATTCCAGCATCCTGCATGATGGGCGAGCCTTGCGCCTCTGAGCGGCTGGTCACTTCGAAGTCAGGCCGTCGGAACTCCTGAACATTGAAGGAAACACTGCCATCCCCCCAAGCAAGCGTCGCATTCCCAGTGTGCATATTCGCAGGAAGCTTGGTCTTGATTGTGATGCCACCGGCTTTCGTTACCGGCGCGGTTCCCTTGGAAATCTCATTTCCTTGGGAGTCCATTAACTGCCAGGCGACCTGAGTTTTGGATGTTGGGATGATGATGCGTGATTTTGGAGCTGCGGGGCGGATGCGATGGATGCCCTTGATGCTCACGGTTTCGCCAGGGCGGTAGAGTCCGCGGTCGGTATAGGCAAACCAGAGGGGGGTATCAGCATAGCCACCTTTGACAAAACCATTGCCATCCCAGCTGTACATCGCACTTGGAAGGAAGGCAGTCTCGCCTGCCGCTGAGACGCGAATCCGCTTACCAGTGGTTTGATTCAGCGAAACGACGGCAAGACCGGTCGCATCGGTAACACCCGTTTGGCCGCTTGGGATAACGCTGACGCTTGAGCCCTTGATGGACTTACCCGTCTGGAGATCGCTGACCCAGATATGCATCCTGTCCTGGTCACGATGCGCACTTACGCCAAGTTTTGTCGCCTGAACCCAGCACGCTCCGTTCATCTTTTCGATGCGCGTGCCGTAATCGAGGCTTGCACTCCAGCGGACGATGACATTGCCGCGACCATTCTTGTTTAATGCGGATGCGAGTGGTACTCCGGTTTCCGTCCAGCGGTCCATTTCGCCACCAACGGCGATGTCCTCGCTGCGAATCAACGTACCGGGAGGATTATTGTTGCTGCCAGATCCGCCACGTTCAAGCCAGGCAATCCAAGCATTCCAGTCATCGGGAGTGACTTGGTAAAGCTCAGCCCTAAATGTGCGGACATTGTAGGTATTAAACGTAACACGGGCAGGGGCAGCAGGATCGGCGATGATCATCGGGTCGCGTGGACCGATGATGTTTGGGAATCCCGAAACCAGCTTGAAGGTAATTGGTTCGGTCGCAGCGAGCGGCTGGCCATAGGCATCCTTAATGCCAGGCTTGATGCGAACGGTGTAAGTGGTGCGGCCTTTGAAAGCACCCTGAAGGGTGATGCTGTTTCCCCCCGGGTAGAGCTCAAACTGGTCAACCTTAGGCGAAATCTCGAATTGCGCCCGGGTGATGGTCTTTGGATCGATAGGGTTTGTGAACTGAAACGTCCACGGCATATCGGGGCGGCAAGGCTGGTTTGTATCCCACGTGCACTGACTTCGAGTGAGCTTGAAGGGTCCATATGTAGAGAAGTTGAAGTTGTGCTGCATCATGCTAGGGCGCGGGCCCTCGCCAAATGTCTGTCCAGGAGGCACTTCGACACCAACCTGTGCTCCGGTTGGCAACGGACGGAGTGGCTTGAAATACAGCGTGCGCT
>JBEDDQ010000307.1:0-3531 GCA_041176185.1 Armatimonadota bacterium
GCTAAGAACGCCTCCGGGTCGAGTGAGGCGAACTCTGGCGTGAACGGAATCACATCGACGCGCAGCGCACCATATTTATGGAGCTGCTGGACACGCGATGTCAGCGTCTGCAAAAGTTTAGGCGCACTCTCCGGTCGGAGGAGGGCTTGGGGATGCGGATCAAATGTCACCGCCATCGGGGTAGCGCCAAGCTCTACGGACAGCACGGATGCCTGCTTCAGCAATTCCTGATGTCCACGATGGACGCCATCAAAGATACCAAGGGCCGCTACAGATGTTGGTTTAGCCACGCTTTGGGCTCCCTTCGACATCCAGAAACACGCGAATCGGCTGCCAGGTTCCACGCGATGTGGCTTTTAGCAGTGCGACAATCTCTCCACTAGCGCCAATTCCGAGCGCGTGCGGTGCCGGGTCGTTTTCAACAACCGCCTCGCAGGTCGATGCATCCAGATATTCGGCCCCAAGCTCACGACCAAATGAGAGTGCCTTGAGCGCAGCTTCATCGCACACAATGTGTGGCCACTCGGGGAGGAGCTCTGCCATCGGGCGCAAATGCGCTTCCGTAGCTTGTTCGGGTGCGATACTGCCATCCGCTACGTGTGGACCAACCTGCACCCTCCGCAGCGTTGCCATGTGGGCTGGAAGTCCAACTGCGGCACCGATATCAACGCAAAGCGTCCTAATGTAGGTGCCCGTGCCGCAGCTGATGGTCAGGTCGCACTTGGCGACATCCCCGGGAGTGAACTCGCCCTGCGTGATGCCATAAATGTGCACCGTTCGGGCGGCGCGCTCTACCGTGATACCTTTGCGGGCAAGGTCATAGAGGCGCTGGCCATTGTGGTGAACCGCAGAAACCATCGGGGGAATCTGCTCGATGTCCCCAATGAAGCGAGGCAGCACCGCGGTGATCGATTCGGCCGTCAATCCGGCAGCGGGCTCGCGGGCGGTCTCTACACCGCTGGCATCCTCTGTGGTTGTGGCGATGCCAAATGCAGCCACCGCCTCGTAAATCTTCGGCTCGGTCTGGACATAGGGCAGCAGGCGTGTGGCACTCCCGATAGCGACGAGGAGAACTCCGGTCGCATCCGGATCCAATGTCCCGGCATGGCCTACGCGCTTGGTACGGAAGGTCTTACGGATGTAGCCAACCACATCGTGGGAGGTCCATCCGGCAGGTTTATCGATACTTAGAAATCCATCCATCCAGCGAAAGGTGATACCACGCATCCGCCCGGTTTGCGTTGTCACAAGGTTCCCGGCGGCGAAAGACATACCAACATCTGTTTTTGGGAACCATAATGATGCGTTGGCGCTGCAGTCTTCTGCAACCAGCGTAGCTGTAAACATTATGACCATCACGGCCCTTGCAATCGCATTCCTCCTCGCCCTCGGCATCATCGTGCCAGCCTATCGATTGAAGTTGTTAACCCGTGATGGCGCAGTCGCTGCCGTCATCCTTGGAACGATTATCCATGCCTGCGCGCCGTGGTACGGAACACTTTGTCTGCTGTTTTTCTTTGGGTCGAGTGCCTATTTGTCCCGCAACCGCAAAAAGAGCTTGGCGGCATCGGTGGCTGAAGATGTCGTCGCAAAGGGTGACAAGCGGGATGCGGCCCAGGTGCTGGCAAACGGTGGGGTGGCAGCACTCTGCGCCATTATGGTCATTGTGAGCAAGCGAAACCCAGTCTGGGATGCAGCCCTCCTTGGGGCCATTGCGGCGGCGATGGCTGATACTTGGTCAACCGAAATCGGCCGTACCTACGGGACCAATCCGGTAGATTGGTTTACGCGCAAGCCCGTCATTGCCGGAACGAGCGGTGGCATCACGATGGCAGGGATTTACGGCTCGATCGGCGGCGCGATTTCGCTAGCCATTCTTGCTTGGATGTCCATCACCAACTGGCAGGTCGCCAGCCCTATATCCTTTGCGGTGATCTTTGGTGGGATGCTGGGAGCAGCTGCGGACACGATGCTCGGATCGACGATTCAGGAACTCCGCAGGTGTTCTGTCTGCTCAACGACGACCGAGAGGGTCTACCACTGCGGTAAGCGGACCCGTTTGTACCGTGGCCTTAAGGGCTTCAACAACGATGTCGTCAATTTTGTCTGCTCGCTGACCGGCGCGGTCACCGCGGGCATCATCATTAAAATCGTCTTGGGATAACCGCCCCGCTTGTGCATCTATTCGCCGAAATCTTAGCGTGACGAAATACCCTGACCCGGGGTAATTTGTCTTATGCAACCAACGCCGGCTACTCCCCTTCGAATCAGCCTCCGGCGTGGCCGCCTGGCAGAGGAAAAGCGTGAGATGCCATGGCTCTATCCGGCACGCTCGGTTCAGTCAATAAAGCTCACCGTGCAGATTGGCGAAATCCGCTTCCAAGTCAACAAAGGGGCAAAGACGCTGTCGATGAAATCGACGCGCATCGTCAAAGCAAAACGTCGTGAGATTGCCCGCGCCCTTCTCGATGACTCCCAGGAGCTTGTTGAGTTCGGGGACCGCACTGTGACACTGACCGATAGGCTGCCATCGTATGCAATCGATGCCAAAGAAGAAGCCGATGTCCGATTAATCATCGAGATCACCGCGCCTCCGGGGCTCACAATCAGCACGAGTATCATCCAGGGCGAAACCAACCTCCAAGGTGAATTTGCGTACCTCACCTGCCGCTCTGAATCAGGACCCGTTCGCCTCAAGGAACAGAAAATCCGCAAGAGCGCTGTTGTAACGGTTGGCACAGGCAATGTCGAAATGGATGGCACGGTCGGCGACCTCACCATTTCGGTGAACAGCGGCGACATCAAGTGTGACCGGATTACCCTGCTCGAGGCATCGCAGTGCACTCTACAGACGCAACGCGGTGCGCTTAAGGCCGTGTTTACAAAGCTTCCCAAGACGGAGCTGCTCTGCCAGAGCGGTAGCGGGGATGTGACCGTTCAGGTCCCAGGAAACAGCAAAATGCTGGCCACGGTATTGACCGCAAATGGTAAGGCGCGCTGTGCATGGAACATCCCGAAGAGCAACCGTGCGCTCGGTGACATGGGCGCCGTTTATGCAGGGATGGTCAATGGGGGCGGCACCACGGTGCAGGTTCAAACTGCCGTTGGTAATGCCACATTGGACAAAACCTAACGGATGCTGAAACGATTTCCAACTCCTCTCCCCGGTGTTTCCTGGGAGAAGTGCATTTTTCTGGGCCTGATGATGGCCTTCATCACGGGTAGCTTTGGCATCATCCAGCCTTATACCAACCCGTACCTCCTCGCCGCCGGCCTCAGCAAATGGGAATTCATTCTGGTTTCGGGCATAGCCTTACTCTCCGGGTTGGTTGTGCAGCCGTTGATTGGGCGACTATCAGATACATGGGATGCCCGTAAGCCCCTTATTCTAGGAGCTGCCATCGTCGCTGCAATCGCTTACAGCCTCTTCCCCATCTCAAACTCCTTTGCAATCCTGCTGATTCTCTCGATCTTTGGCACCAATGGATTCACGTACCTGAACACGGTGTCTGGCGTCATCATTGGACGTAT
>JBEDDQ010000308.1:0-8762 GCA_041176185.1 Armatimonadota bacterium
ACCTACTCCGGTGGCCTTTCCCGTGCCTATGTACGCAGCTGGGCCCCAGCAGAGCGCTTTGGCTTTAGTTGCTTCTCGCCATTTACGGACCGTAGGGCAATGACCGCGGCCGTTACGATTCCATTCAACACCATCCTCGATGGCTCCCTTGAGCGCCTCTATTCCCTCAAGGGCGAGCTGGTCGCAAGCGGTGTCCGCCAGGTTACTGGTGCCGATATGCCGGTGCAACCGAAGCGCCGTTTCCAGGATGGCATTGCGCAGGCAGCCGCAACCAGCGCTGCCCTCGGCGGTGACACCGAAAATAATTCGGTCTATAAGGGCTGGAGGGTTGGCAAGGCGTGGTGCCGACGGACATTCCTCCGTCAGTGGGAAGACCGCCTGCGAACCGCATGGGAAGAAGCCGAGCATGTGTCAGGCAACCATGTCCCGGGTCTGCCAGAGCCTCTGCTTCAGTAGGCCATGCCAATCCCAGACATCAAGACCTACCTTGCGCCACTCTCGGATGAGCTCCGCCGGGAGTGGCCGAAAAACCGTATGGTCCATGTGGTTTTCCACGGCCACAGCGTGCCCGCTGGCTACTTCCGCACACCTGTGGTCGACACCTTTCATGCCTATCCCCACCTGGTGCACGTTGGTATCAAGGCTGCGTACCCGCATGCGGTGGTCAATGCAACTGTTACGGCTATCGGCGGAGAGAACTCGCTGAGTGGCGCGAAGCGCTTTGAAAGAGATGTCATTTCGCTCCGTCCGGATGTCGTTGTTATCGACTATGCGCTCAATGACCGGGGTGTTGGCCTCGATGCGGCACGTGCCGCATGGACATCGATGATCACCGCCTGCCGCCAGAAGAACATCAAGGTGATTCTGTGCACGCCGACGGGCGACACGGCAGCGCGGCGGAATGACCCAAACGATGCCCTCGTGCAGCACACAGAGCAGATAAAACGCTTGGCTGCGGAGCATGAGGTTGGCCTCGCGGATGTGTTTGCCGCATGGTCGGCTGCGATTACAAAAGTCGGCGAGCCGGTTTTGCACAGCCAGGGGAATCATCCAAGCTTTGATGGCCATAGAGTCGCCGAAAGCGTCATCACTCCGTGGTTTACCGCTCCAGCAAAGGGTCGTTAGTGCACACGCTTCCGATGTCAACGGCCGCATATCCGGCAAAGCCACAGGAGCAGAGTGCCTGGATCACCGGGCGGCGTCCAGAGCGGAACATCCACGATGTTCGCAAGCCTTATCACGCGATGCTGGAGCAGGAGGTTGGCCCGGATGGCCAGCTTTGGGATGTAGCTACACTGTTTCTGGTGAACAAAGAGTGTCCGTTTCGCTGCCTGATGTGTGATTTGTGGAAGAACACAACGGTTGATGCGGTGAGTGCCGAGGATATCGTAGCGCAGGTGGAAGCAGGTCTTGCGGTAACGGGTCCCGGCCGTGCGGTCAAGCTCTATAACAGTGGGTCGTGGTTTGACCCAGCGGCGGTTCCGGTAAGCGCGTATGAGCCGGTTGCCCGGCTGGTGGCTGGCTTTGAGCGTGTGATTGTTGAGAGCCATTGCGCATTTCTTGGCGAGCGCGCGGAACAGTTTTTGATGTTACTGCGGCGTTACAACCCAAAAGTTGTTCTCGAGGTTGCGATCGGACTTGAGACAGTGCACGAAGAGCTGCTGAAACGGCTGAATAAGCGCGTGACGACGGCGGATTTTGTGACGGCAGCGGAGTGGCTGCGCATGCGGGGGATGGCCTTGCGGGCATTTGTGCTGCTACGACCTCCATTCCTCTCCGAGGATGAAGGGCTGGAGTGGGCAAAACGGACCATCGATGTTGCAATCAACAACGGAGCCACATTTACAGCCTTGATTCCGGTTCGCGGTGGGAATGGCGCAATGGATGTCCTTCGCGCCGCGGGAGACTGGGCTCCGCCAACCCTTGCAAGCCTTGAAGCTGGCTTGCGCCACGGCTTGGAAAAGACAGCACGACTGCCGCACCAGCGCGTGACTGCAGACGTTTGGGATATTTCCCTGTTCTCCGATGCAGGTGATGCCGACAGCGCAGCAATTATCGAGCGGGTTACCCGGATGAATATCGAGCAGAAATGCTAACCGCTGCCCAAGCGGGCTGTATAGAGACAACCATCAGGTCAGCCTAACACGTATCATTACGGACATTGTGCATTTACATGCTCATGCGATCACGCACATCGGACTGGCTCACGAAACGAAGACTTGCTTGTGATACGGGGCTAACCCATGTGGAACCGCTTCGCAGAGGAAAGATTAACTGCACGTTTGAAGTCGGCAACTGGTCAATGTTTGTTGATGGCTTTTATAGACGGACGCCTCTACGTACGGCCGCGGATACTGCATCCAGATTGCTAAGCTGCCAGTCAATCGTTTGCAGTGTATCTT
The DNA here is from genome assembly GCA_041176185.1 of Armatimonadota bacterium. GTDB lineage: Bacteria > Armatimonadota > Armatimonadia > Armatimonadales > Armatimonadaceae > CAIRTT01. Next base: position 2,403 of record JBEDDQ010000308.1, read on the forward strand.
TGAGGACCTCTGCGTGATCCGGAAGCATCCGACGTGGCAGAATCCCATCCATTATGCTCTGGTCGTAACTTGCTTCCATCACATTGTAGGCAAGAGCAGCGCCCGGCAAGGCTTCAATCTCCGTTTGATCAAGCGGTACAACCTTGGTGTATCCTGCTACGAACGCCTCAACACAATCCATTCTGACCGTGGCAGCGGCCCCTTGGCACCAACGGAACCGAATCCGACGTGACAGATACTTGGCAATGTCCCAAATGCGCGGCCCATTTGGAAGATGATCAAAGTCAATGAATCCGATACCCCTACCTTGCGATAGGTGTAGGACATTGTCTGGAGTGAAGTCTCCATGAATAACCTGGAGAGGCAATTTGCTGAGCAGCTGGAGAATTTCATCCCTTACCGCATCAAGCCGACGAAGAAGGTCATCCGACAAGCGCAGTCCGTTGGTTAGGCCGCCTTCTATATTCTCAGTGTAGGAACCAAGAGGCTGCGAATAACGCGACATCGCTTGGTGCAAATATGCTGTTGCACTGCCGACCTCGGACTCAAAGCGAGGGATGTCTGCCGCAAGTCGATGCTCGTGTTCAAAAGCGCGCATCAGTACAAACGAATCCTCCGTCGATCCTGCGGTTATAGCACCATCATCGGTCAACAAAAAAGCCGGTACCCGCATACCTTCTTCCAGCAAGTGAATAAGCATTCGATACTCACTCAAGACTGGCAGGTTACGCCAAGGACCGAGGCGCTTGAGAAAGTATCGTTGGCCGTACGTAGACTCAACTGACCACAGCTCCCGCACATCGTCGCCGATTTTAGGCGTCGGATTCTCACCGAGAATCGTCTGCCATTGGGCCAAGCACTTCCTTAACTGGGATTTCTCAAACGCCATTTTCCGAATCCTCGATTACCTTGTCCATCCCGACCAGTTCTACTCCCCGATTTCTACTTTCGTACAACGGACGGCAGTGCAAATTGAGGTGTGGTCGCGCCAGAACACCATCGCGCGTTTATGGATACGCTCCTGATGATGTCGGATGATAGTCTACACCTGTTCCAAAGCGGCTACGTTTAGTGGCTCAGCTCTGTGGTCAAGATAGGCAACTTGCGCCACTTGTCTTACTTAAAGACGCATCGAGGGTGATCGAACTTTTCCAGAACCATTGTGCACGATGCTCTCCATTTCGTAAGTGGGTCGTTCAAGTAGCAGTTACTGGCTCCCCTGACGACGGTGTATTGTAAGAATGACGCAATATTTTGATGAGGATGAAAGATAGAGCAATGCAGACGGTACTACCGCTACACGAGGCAATCTTTGGCGAGTACACATTTAGCACTGAGCCAACGCGTATAGATACGGATTGGGCCATAGATGCCCTTCTGGCAACGTATTGGGGCAAGCATCGAACAGCGGACATGATCCGCGAAAGCTTTCGGCACTCTCTGGTGTGCGGGCTCTATAAAGGCGACCGGCAAGTCGGCATCACCCGCATCATCACGGACTATGCGACGTTTGCCTATCTATGCGATGTCTACCTTGATCCGGCGGAGCGTGGATATAAAGTTGGAACATGGATGGTCGAACAGACGCTGAGTCTACCGTCGATGCCACTATTGCGGCGCTGGATTCTGTTTACACAGGATGCCCAAGACCTTTACCGCAAGTTTGGCTTTGAAAATCCGGCTTATCCGGAGCGTGTGATGGAGCGTCACGACACGTAATAAATGACACGGGTGACCACCCGGAACTCCGTAACACACACAGGTTCAATCACCTGTAAATCAGAGGTAAAGCACGTTTTACAGGATAGCGAACGCATAATTTACACTTAATTTACACTTACGTTTCCTGCGAGTTTACGGAGGTCCACCCTAGACTTGCATTCGTAATGATTGCCAACTCTCGTCCGCTATACTTCGTCCCACATACTGGTGCTACGATGCCTTGGCAGGATCATCAGTGTGATGTATCGGACACTGCACATCGTGGTTCCCACGTTAGACGTGTGGCAGAAATGCCGGGCAAATCCCCGGAGTGTGTCCTTGCCTCTATGGCATATGCTTCGGAAATCCGGACTATCAGCCCACTTGCACTTTCAGGGATACGAGCTCCTGGCCTCATCCTGATGGCGAATCGCTACGACAATAAGGAGCTCAGGATGTCCACTCAAGTTTTTCTGTCACAGCCATCGGAACAAGTCCAGCCATCATTCGCGCAGAATGTCTTCCTCTTGTTGATGCTCGGATAGCTTCATCCCCACAAGCCGTTACGCGACAGCAAACGGACAACGGTGCAACGTCACGGTAGCTAAATGTGGTTTGTTGAAAGTGCCCATATACAAGCGGTGACGGCTATCAGTCGTGATGACCGCCTTGCAGGTATTGGTGATTGGTTCGATTCAGCCAGACGATCCACTGGCGCCAGCAAACTGCCAACGTTGTGATTTACCGATTGCCAATCACGAGTTGTTCAGCCTGCCCGGTGATAACTGTCTCAGACGCTGATTGGAAGCTGTCCAGTCAAGCAGTGAAAGAGTCTGCACAGGAATCTGAATCTAACCTAAATGGACGATCTTAGACACTCGAAATGGGGTGTCAATGTGGCCGTCGCACCGTGTACGGATTCTTGAGGTAGACAGGACACACGCCGTCTCAGAAATGCGTTTAATCTAGCAGTGCTAACTCTAACAAACCTACATTAGTCAACACCCTATTACAAGGTGTACAAGTCCTAAAAAATTGATACGTTTAAGTCATGCAAACTACATATTGGCTAACCTATCGGTAAGTACCTAATGTAGAATGATTTTCACTTAGGCTAGGCAGGCTGGGTTACACCCGTAGATGCAAAAACCATCCATCAATATTTATGGTCCTTTTCAAGCACTTGATTGCGATGGCAATCGGGTGGAGCTTGCATCAACTAAAGCCCGACATATATTCACTGCGTTGATAATGGCGTACCCGGAACCCGTCCAGCGTGAGCTGCTATGCCGGATGATTTGGCCAGATAGCTCGGATGAAAGCCGTAAAGTGCGTCTTCGTCAGGAAGTTGGCATTCTCCGGGAATTTACAGCCCGCCTTGAACGAGATGAAATGCTCGTCGTCGACAAGGGGTTTCTTGCACTAAACATCGATGCCGTTTCTATCGACTGCCTCGAGAGTCGCCAGCTGTACTCCGCATTCTCATCCACGCTTCCGCTTGATGACCGCCTTAATAACCTCACCGAGCAAATTCGAATACTGGGGCGGGGCCAGATTGCTCCGGACGCACAAAATCTGTTCGATACTGAACGGAAGCGCAAGTGTGCACGCCTAACCACGGCCCGGATAGAGCTGACAAAACTTTATATCGATGCTGGCCGCCTCCCAGAAGCCCGTAAAGTCCTTGATGCCGTCCTGGATGAACATCCGGAAAACGAAATCGCCAAAGCCCTTAGTGCCCGCCTCCTTGAAACCCCGCTGCAATTTGCTCAGCAGGATGACACAAAACAGGTCACTCCAAGCCCCGAAATCGTCAAAGTTTCGTCTGGGAACTGGCTCAAGCGGGCAAACTGGAAAGTGCGCCTCGGATTGGCTGCCGTTGTTTTGGCAGTGATTGTGGCCTACGTCTTTCCAACGAAAGTAAACCTGATTTCACCTACACCAACGACAGCGACAAAGACACCACCAATCACTCAAATCATTGCGTATCAACACACACCTGCCCCTGATGAGCTGAATGAGTCCGAGTTTCTGGATGTTGCACGCACGTACGACGGAATGGCTGCTGTCGCTGGCATTGTGAAAACCAAGACTGAGGACGTTGATGGATTGGTGACACTCCTCGGACCAGACATGAAAGCCAAATGGACCAGAAGGTTTACCAGCTCAAGTCATGACTGCGATCGTCTTGAGAGTGTCCGCTTTGATACCGTCAAGAACGTGTATGCGGGTGGTGAGACATATCTGATTAAGCAGCCAGATCGTAAGGATGGCTGGTACGGCTCCGTTGTTTCATATGATGCAGACGGCAAGCTCCGGTTTAAGGCATTCACCAAGCGACAAATCATCCATGGCTCCGAAGTGAAGCGCCGTATCGTCGCCGATGAGCGTGGCGGTGTTTGGTACTGCACGTCCACTGCAGAGTCAGGCAAGGAACGTATTTTTGCCACGCACTTTGACAGTAATGGGCGGATTACAAATGACATCGTCATCAGCGGAGTTCAAGCTAAAGTCCTGGCGTTTAACCGTCACACCCAGGATGAATATGTAATCAGTGCAAATGCAGTTACGAACAAGCCAAAGACCGGCGTGACAGGTCTTGTTGCGTCCTTTAACAATGATGGGCGTATCCTTTGGACGTCCACCGTCGAACCAGCCACTGGGACGTTTACAACCACAAGTGAAATTCTTGCCGTTCAGGATGAATACCACTTTATTGGTGGACTGACGAACACACTGGACACAGGTACAAATCAAATAAAACTCGAGCCATCCATAGCCTTCGTCAATGTTCATACGGGGGCTACGTGGCGTGTTTCGTCTATCAAGCCAGATATTCCAAACCCGTATGTTTCCCTGTTCGGTAACTCACGCAGTGGCGAAGTACAAATGGTCGTGAAGGAGTCCCTTGTGGACTCACGTACACCAATCGACTTGTACGTCTTTGACAGCGTTACCGGTGCAATCAAGCAGTCCCATAAGCTAACCCTACCGGATGGTGCATTTCTAACGCAGGTACGGCGCTATGTCACGAATCCCAAAAATGGTTCGATGCAAGTTATCACTAACACGGCACGTGATATAGGCACGAATCAGTCTCACGCGATTGTCGTATCCACCATCACAAAAGCGGGACAAACCACACACGAAGTCTACAAAAACGTCGACCGTGTGACACTAAACGTGATCAATCAAACCACTGGAGTTGGTCAGGTAGACATGGGAGGTCGCTGGCCAGCCACAGTGTTCTCCCTGCCTTATCCAGACTAGGGCTACGCTGTCCCTGAGGTGGTAATCATTGCCCCGACAACCCGGTCAAGGCCTTTTGCGATATCGGGTCCGGCAGCATTCGCAACAGCCGCAAATGCGCGCCCAGTCTTTGGAGAAACCCACATCACCGCCAACCAGAACGTGTTCGAACCAGCATGTGTCAACGTCGTTCCACTTGCCCACCTGCGCTGTGTGACAATCCAACCGCCAGCATAGCCGCCATCTACGGAACTTGCCTGCAGCTTTCGTCGAATGTCGGAATGCAGGTAACGACTTGCCTCCGTGTGAAGTGCAGCTGAACGCAACCAATCGCCCATCGACAAGTGGATTCGCCCAGCAGAGTTCATCACCGGCGGGTTGTCGACGGTGGTCGGCACAAAGCCAGCCGAAGTCAGGTGATGCCCATATACTTTGTCGGGCACACCGAATCCAGCAGTCTGCAAGAGATTCGGCCTAGCAATTCGAAGTTGAAGAGCAGCTTCAAAAGGCATCCCGTAGACAATATCCGCCACCGCACCGAGAACAACGTAACCCACATTGGAATAGGTAAACTTCCCAGCAACTGGGGGCTTTCCATTTGGGAGCCACTTGTGATTCAGAACATCCCGTCGCTGCGTTACAGGGTCAGTCCCCACACCTGCAAGACCCCACCATTTGGCATTCTCTGGAAGGCCAGCCTCGTGACGGAGAAGGGCATCTATGGTCGTGTTCGCCCACGGCGAGCGCTTCCATTTGGCATCCAGTGAGCCAAGCGTCGTCGAAAAGCGCACCGCTCGTTCGGAGACAGCATCCGCGATTAAGAGTGCCGTAAATGCCTTTGTACACGACCCGATGTGTACAACATCGCCTGCACCAAACGCCTCAGGATTTCCCATCCGCCGCAAGCCAACCGCAGCAACCTGAGGTTGCTCCGCCGCGCGTACGTAGCCAGCGACAAGTCCCGGACAGCCCATAACTTTCCGCTCACGCTCAAGGACATCAACAAGCCACTCTGGCGGCGATGATGCGGTTTTCAAGTGTTAGGCGATAACTTCTTTGATCGGCTCGACGTGCTCAACCCCAACCAGCTTCTGGTCAAGTCCGCCATAGAAGTACGAGAGGCGATTTGGATCGATACCAAGCTGGTGCAAGACCGTGGCGTGCAACTTCTTGACGGGTACCGGGTTCCGCCCAACTTCGTGACCAGTTTCATCGGATTCGCCGTAGGAAATCCCACCCTTGATGCCACCACCGGCCATCCAAGTTGAGAAGCACGTCGCATGGTGATCACGGCCATCGCCGGTGCTATGCGGCGTTCGGCCGAACTCACCGCCCCAGACAACCAATGTCGTATCGAGAAGCCCACGTTGCTTGAGGTCTTTGAGGAGCGCAGCAATCGGCTGATCAACC
>JBEDDQ010000309.1:0-12643 GCA_041176185.1 Armatimonadota bacterium
GACCATTCTCTGACTGGGTTCCAATACATACATTGATGCTATGTAATTATTACCGACAGAATACAACAGATTGTTCCTCAGAGATATCCCGTAAATCCGGCGGATGCTTGTACTCATGCTGAGTGACGTAATCAGATTTGCTGTACAAATCTTCGATTACACGTCTAGCCCGATGGCTATTCGAATGCACAACCTATGAGAGCTTGAGATGTGCGACCAAATCGGATGCAACCTTGGAATTCATCCCGGGGACCTTTGAAATCTCATCCACCGATGCCACCTTCAAGCGATCAAGGCTCCCGAAGAAGCGCATCAAGGCTCTACGACGCGTAGGGCCGATTCCAGGAATCTCATCCAGAAGGCTCATATTTGCAGCTCGACCCCGAACGTTGCGGTGATAGGTAATCGCAAAACGGTGTACCTCATCTCGGATGCGCTGTACGAGGAACAGGCCTGCACTCCCGCGGTTGAGTTCGATTGGCTCCTCTGCCCCGGGTAGCCACAGCTGTTCAAACTGCTTTGCCAGACCAACGATTGGGAAGTCGTAGCCGTAAAAGCGCATTGCTTCAACAGCTGCACTGACTTGACCTTTACCGCCATCAACCAAGATAAGATCAGGAACCGCGCTGAACTTCGGATTTCCTGCCTGCATATGCGCAAATCGGCGAGTAAGCATCTCATGCATCATCGCAAAGTCATTAGGGTCGCCTTCACTCTGTTCGATTTTGAACCGTCGATAAGCATCCTTACGGGGTTTCCCACGGTCAAAAACCACCATGGCACCAACCGCATGCCGTCCCTGAACATTGGAGTTGTCATAGGCTTCGATACGCGTGAGGAGATTACCGGTCATACCAAGTGCGGATGAGAGCTCAAGAAGAGCCTTGTCGATGCGCGATTGCTCTTCAGCTGCTGCATCCCGGATTTGCCTCAGCACAAGCTCGGCATTGTTGCTCGCCATGTCGAGAAGCCTACGGCGTTCTCCCCTCTCAGGAACTTGGAGTGTAACTTTCGCGCCCTTTTTTTGTCGAAGCCACGACTCGATAATCTCCATCTCTTCCAGATGTCTCGGTAGAAGGATCTCACTTGGGACAAAGGCAGCATCCTGGTAATACTGCTTTACAAACTCAGCCGTCGCTTCGGAGATGCCTGTGTCAGCATCGGAATCAGCACCATCGAGTAGGAAGTGTTCCTGTCCGATGAGCTTTCCACCACGGATAAAGAACATCTGAACGGCTGCGCCATGTTCATCGGCGACGACCGCCATTACATCCTGGTCACCCCCAGTCGTATTGACAACCTTCTGGCGTTCCACTATCGTTTGGAGAGCATTGACCTGATCCCTGAGTTTTGCGGCGCGTTCGAATTCGAGACGCTCTGCAGCCGCTTCCATATCTGACTTCAACTTCTTTACGAGAGGTTCCTGGCGCCCGGACAGGAAGAGTTCAACATCAGCCACGGCTTGGAGATATCGTTCACGATCTGCAAGGCCCGCACAGGGAGCTTCCGGACATCTTCCCATGTGGTAATAGAGGCAAGGCTTCTGCTCGGGTATATTGGTCCACGTCTTACGGCATGTCACTAGTGGAAAGAGTCGATAGACGAGAGCCAGTGTTTGGCTCACGGCACCTGAGTTCGTGAATGGCCCAAAGTAGCGGTTACCATCCCCCTGTTTCACTTTCCTTGTGATCACGAGACGGGGAAACTGCTCGGATGTCGTCAGCATCAGGTAGGGATAGTGTTTGTCATCCCGCAGTCGTACGTTGTACTTTGGCTGATGTTTCTTGATGAGATTACATTCAAGAATCAGGGCTTCGAGCTCACTGTCGGTAACGACCCAATCAAGGTCGGTTACCTGCGCTACCATCCGCCGGGTTTTGGGTGAATGATTGGCGCTCTTCTGAAAATACGACCGAACGCGATTCCTGAGATTAACAGCTTTACCGACATAAAGGATAACGCCATCCTTGTCCTTATGGAGATAGCAACCAGGCTGCGTCGGGAGGTTCTTCAGCTTCTCGGTCAGCGTAAGCGGGTTATAAACATCATTCATCCGGGGCTATTCTACCTAGTAAGTTGATAGTGAACGGATGCATTACCAAGGAGAGTGCCAAGGCTGACATACGACAAGCGAGCAGTCAATCCTATGTCTGCCTAGGCAGACTTCGTACCTGCTTGGTGTCTATCACGTGATCATCCGTCAAAGACTCCCTGTGATAACCGGGTTCAGTGTTGTAACGAGACATGTGTCCAATGGGAGACGTTTCCGCAGTGTTGCAAATTCGGGGTCAATGAGCGTGCTAACTCTCATCAAACCACCATAAGCGTTGAGCTTCACGACAAAACGGGACTGTCGAACTTGTCTCGCCTGACGTAAAAAAAGACCCCGGGGGATGCCCGGGGTCGATGTTAGAACGAGTCGCGCTTCTTATGGAAGACGTGTCCGCCATGTTGCGGATCCGCTGTACGTGACATCGTTGAACCGGTAGGACCAGTTCACAGTCACATTTGCGAGTGTTCCAGACTTGCCAATAGTTCCATTGAAGTCGAGAGCACTAGACTTCGACTTGCCAACACCGATGGTGGTGAGGTCAACCGGAACTGCTGTTGTCGTGTTAGAGGCTGTTTGTGCAACCGTGATGTTTGCAGCCGTAATCTTGACGTTCTCCGCTGGGCCAACAGGGTTTGCAGGTGTATTGTCTGCGTTCTTCAGCGTTACGACAGCATAGATTTTGCTACCGGAACGGCTGAGAGAATATGTTGCAGACAACGCAGGTGCAGTCCGTGTTTCGACAAGATTCTTGATGTCAAACTTGAAGGCACCACGTCCGTACGTAGATACAGCAAGGTAACCGCTAACGGCTTCATTGCCTGGTACTTCGGGGATGTATTCCAGTGATGTAACAGGTACGAGAGGCAGCTTCAACGGTGTACCTGCGTCAGACCACGTTGAACCCTTGTCATTTGTCGTGAACACGCCAATTTCGGTAGCAAGGTACCAAGTGTTGATTGGATCCTTCGCTTCACGTACAAGCCCATAAGCAGGTACATCTGGGAGTCGGGTATATGCCGTCTCCGTTGTATCTGCAAGTCCACTCTGGTCGGTGAAGACGATGTTCTGGGCCGTGATGTCCTGACATCGGTAGACGCGTCCAGAGAATCCAGCAACTGCTGATCCACCAAGACATACAAGAACGTCTCCGCTGTTCAATGGATTAACAGAAATCCCTGTGACAGGGCGGCCACCAAACTGTGGCGCAGTGATTTCGCGCCATGTTGGCTGAAGCGCGTTGCTTGTCTGATCGAAGAGGTGTCCAGAGTTGGAACCACCGACAGCCGCCGTAACAAACAACTTGCCATCACGCGTACCGACAAAAAGACGCTTTCCAGCGCTCAATGGCGAGTAGCTTGTACCGGCTTCAGCGATGGCTGAGATACCGCCAGCAAAGGTTTGTGCTCCAACTGGACGCCACTGGCCCTGGCGACCAGGAAGCTCAGTTGATCCACTAGGGATTGGCTTGAATGCAGGCGCTGGGTCGTAACGCCACAGCTGCGTTCCACCCGTGTAGACTGGGCGAACCAGCTGTCCAGCGACATCACCCTGAGCCGTGGTTGCGTTCTTATCAACAATGATCGGTGCAAACGATGCGGTAGCCGTACTGAATGCATTGATTACACTGTTGTCCGTAGTGCTGTCATATGGGAAGTTGTACAACGGCTGTCCCGATGCATTAAAGCCCACTTGAACAGGAATAATCGATGAGAACGACTGCGCCCTGTTTCGGGAAATAAACACACCACCTGTGTCAAGACCCGCGCCAAGCATGTAGCGTGGAGGAGTCGTTTCAGCAACAGAGGTAGGCAATGCGATTGCAGATTTACCAAAGTTGTACAGTGGTGGAGCACCCGGTGCAGGAGTGATGACCGTAGCCGTCCACAGATCCCCGTTGAGACGACCGTAACCAATTGTCGGTGTTCCACCAAACATGTCGGTTACATCGAATGTGTTTACACTAGCACCATTAAACTGAGTCGCTGTTATCGGGCCAGCCAATGTATCTGCAAACGTTGCAGGTATCGTTGGATCCGTATAGTCCATCTCAACCAAACCACCATCGTTGGCAATCAACGACTTGGAGAAGTTGAACGGGTTGTAACGGATATCATGCTGACGGATATGAATGCGCGCATTCGTTGTAATGGACCGTGCTTGGTCAACCCATTCACGATTGCTCATCTCAGATGTCGTGACGGTAGATGTACCTACCATCAGCAAGTCATCCCAACCAGAACGCGTCGACAGCGGTGAAATCGCAAATGCGTTTGCGTAGTCAGACGTTGCCCAGTTGTTTGAGAGACCATCGTTGGTTGGGAAGTTGCCTGTTACATCAGCCCACTCATAAGTGTCCTGGCCTGCGAGGGTCTTGCGAACACCCTTGAAGACACGACCGTCAGAGTATGCTGCGTTGCCATCGACAACGTAAACAACCTTCTCATTTACAACACTTGGCATTGCCATCAGGCTAAAGCCAGGCTGAAGTGCCGCGGTGTTCAGCTGCAATGGTGCATTGATACGCGTCCATGTAGCACCAGAGTCTTCGCTCCGGTAGACACCACGACCTGCACACGATGCGTAGATCGGGCGCTTGATTGGCACGAGCAAGCCGTTAACGAGACCGGTGAGCTTACCGGTTGTGTATGGCTTATAGACAGCAATGTTAGTCCAAGCTCCAGAAACACCAGCGGGGGTTACATTTGCCCACGTTGTCCCACCATCGGTGGAACGCCATAATGCACCCGCGGCATTGCCGTTTCGTGTCCCTGCAATAACAACCTTAGCATTCTCAGGGTCAACGACAATTGATGTCACAGCTGAGCCACCCATCTGTGCCCGACCAACGTTGACCCAGGTTACGCCGCCATTGACAGACTTCATGATTCCTGTCGACATATAGTTGCCAACCTGAACTGGAGTCGACTGTGAACCAAAGTAGTGGTTGAAGAAGTTCGCATCACCCAAGCCCACATAGAGGATCCTCGAGTTAACCGGGTCAACCGCTACCGAGCTCGTCATCAATGTTGGGAATGAAAAGTCCGAAAGTGGTGACCAGGACTGACCACTGTCCGCGGTCTTCCAGACTCCACCACCCGCAGTTGCGGCATAGTAGGTTCCAGCATTGCGGTTATCATATGCAACCTGGTTGATTCGTCCCGTGACGTACGAGGATGTCAATCCCTGTTGGTTTCGGTTCGTTGGACTCATGAAAGTAGGTCCAACTGGTTCCCAACGATTTTGTGTATAGATAAGGTTCAGACCACCAGCACGCGAGCCTCCCGCCTTCGGGACAGCACGGGTAGCAAGGTGATTAGCAGGTTTCATCCTGGCCTTGAGCTCAAGAGCTTTCTGATAGGCAGCACTGTCGCTACCAGCAAACTGCGCGTTTGCAGGGCCAGCGAGGGCTGCCATTCCGACGGTGGCCATAATGGCCACCATGGATATATTCCGCATGCGTAGATCCTTTCGCATCGCTTCCATTCCCTACTTCACCGCGTAGAACGTACCAGAAACTCCACCGATGTAGAGAGTTCCGTTCGTTCCAATCGCTGGTGATGAGTCAAAGTATTCGCCGGTCGCCGTAGGCGTAAACGCCCACGCAACACTGCCATCGGTCGTGTTCACTCCATAAAGCTTGCCATCATAGCAACCGATGTAGAGCATGTTGCCATCAAACGAAACAGCAGGTGAGCTGGTAAAGCCAGGGTTGAACGACGGGATTGTCGCGGTGTTCCACTTGTGCGAACCATCAACTGCGTTGATAGCAAGCACACGGCTTCGGTCGAGACCTGATGTGTTGTCAAAGGTTGCAACATAGATGGTTGAGCCATCCGGGCTAACCGCGGCACTCGAGTAGATTTGACCTTCAAGATCGATGGCATCTGCCCATACCGATGTTCCCGATGAAAGGGAGACAGCATGAAGCTTACCTTCGGTCGTTCCAATCACGACTGCAGCCTGTCCACCAATAGATGTAACAAGAGGTGCAGCAGAGTAAACAACGCTTCCTGTGCTGTAAGTCCAGTTGGATGTTGCCGTAGATGTATTGACCGCGTAAACATTTCCGTTTACATCGCCAAGTACAACGGACGTTTCATCCGCGGACAGTGCCAGCCCACCCTGTATGCCACCGCTAGCGGTGAATACCCAAGGTGTTCCTGAAGGAGTTTTCTTCGCCGTTCCGCTCAGAGCATCTACGCCGATGACACGGTTATCTGTATCAGAAGAAGCAAAGTAGAGGTAACCGGCCTTATCGATTACTGGGCTGCTTGTGACAGGACCAGCGGTCTTGTAAGCCCAGGCACGACGCCCGGATGTCCCTTGATCTTGGATTGCGTACATGAATCCATCGGCTGAACCGATGTACACAGTTCCGTCCTTACCTATCAGTGGTGTAGCCTGAATAGCTCCACCTGTTTGGAAGGACCACTTGACAGTTCCATTTGATGCAAACGCATAAAGGCGACCGTTGAGTGCACCTACATAGACATCACCGTTCTTCGCAACTACCGGGCTTGAGAACTCAACTGCAGCACCAACGGTTGCGGTTTCCCAACCGGCGACAACGGATGGCGCGGTTGTGATTGCAGCTACATCAGCGGCAATCCCTGAGTTCTGGTTGCTTCCATGGAAGCGTGGCCAAGGCCCTGTTCCAAGACCGACCGGAACCGTTACGAGATCTGTGGAGGAAGTGATTCCCGATTCGGTTTCCTCAACGGTAACCGTTGTCGTCACTGCATCATCAACGGATGATCCAGTAAAGTCAACCGGATTTCCAAACTCGCCGGAGAGGTTGCCACCAACCGTTGAGTTTTGTGTCCACTTCCACTTGTTAGCAGTTGTGAGGACAACATTTCCGCTGCCGTTATCACCATCGTATGCGGTCGCCGTCAGCGTCATCGTGCGGTTAGGGCCGAGGTTGGTTCCAAGAATTGGGCTGGAAATGACCACCGACTTGATTGTCGATGCCATTGTCAAACCAACGGTCTTACTTGGATCCTCAGTGGAGAGACCGACATCAACCGTGCCACTTGCCTGCGGAACCGCGGTTGGGTTTGTGATTGGATCAACCGGGTAAGCAGTTGCGGTGATTGTGTACGTGAAAACCTGCTCAGCAGGAACAGTACTGGCCGAATCACCGACCTCAAGGTTATCAAAGGTAACGGTGCTTGGAGGCGTTGCATCAGAGAAGTCTGCCGGTTTCACCACTGTCTTCGATGATACAACTGCGCCGTTACGGGTCACCGTCACGCGTATTGCATTCGATGCAAGTGGGATCAAACGGGACTGCTTTGGCCAGGTTACGCGGAAGGTCATAGTACCTACCTTACGCGTGGTTCCAGATCCGCCATTACCACCGAACAGGCGGTTGCCGGCTCCACACCCTGACAACGGTAGAACCGTCATCAGAGCGAGTACCGTCACACTGGCGGCAAGCGCCAATGGTTTGAGTTGTTGACGTGTTTTCATCATTAGTTCACATCCACTCCGATCGAGCCACCCACAACGGTTACCGTTGCAGCACTGCTGGATGCTGTGTCGTAGTTGCTGGTAGCAACAATCCGGCTAACCTGTTCCAGCTTACCGAGAGCGTTCTTCGCAACGGTAGCAGGAGCGGTAAAGAGTCCCGACCCCGTGATTGTCCCGTACTTGTTCCCGGTATTTGCTTCACCGTTAGGGCCGGTAACCGTCCAGGTAACCGTTGCATCCTTGCCAGCTGGCTGACCAGACACTGCTGCGGTGAACTGCTTGGATGCCTTAACCGACATCTTCACAACTTCCGGAGTTACCTTGACAACCACATTAGTTTGGACATCGATCGACAACGTAAACGAGCGACGGGTGTCATAAACGCTGGTTGCACGAACGAGGTATGTACCATTCCGCTTAGGAGCAGTGAAACGTGCTGTACTTGGACCAGTCGAGACCAGAGCACTTGAGAATCCAGCCGGGCTTACGACAGTCCATGTCACGTTCTGAACCGTGGTTCTAGCCACCGTTGCGGAAAGGTTCAGTGCTTGTTCCCATTCGAGAACTGGAGCAGGGTTTGGATCAACCGTTACTGCAACAGCTGACTCGACGGTCACAGGGACTTCAATCGACTTTGTTGTGTCGTAAACACTGGTTGCAACAACAGTGAACGTACCTTCACGCTTCGGCGCCGTGTAAATGCCATCCTTGGTAATCTTGCCAACACTCTGGCCACTACCATCGGTGAGAACCTTCCACGTCACGCCGCGACGAGCATCCCCAGATGGAATCCGTGGCGAGAGGTTGTTTACCACGGCAGCCAGACTGACTGATTCATCAAAGGAAATCGTTGGAGCTGCAGGCGTTACGGTTACCGTTGCGGGCGCATTGACCGTTACCGGAACCGTGGTCCGTTTTGTTGAGTCGTACTTGCTGACGACTTCAATTTCGACTGTCTTCACAGTGTCGCCGGTAACCTTTGGCGCAACATAGGTCGCACTGTTATCCGTGACGCTCTCAAGCGTTCCATTGGCAGATCCGGCTCCACCCTTGATTGCGAATGTAACATCCGTTTCAGGAGCATTCACAATTGATGCACTCAGATCTAATGGGAACTCAGACCCGATTGCTGCATCCAGTGGGCTAACAGACAGCTCGGTACGACTTGTGACTGCAACACGCTCAGCCTTCGAAACAGCACTGTCAACCTTGACGGTAACAAATGCTTCGATTGGGCGCTTACCACGTACAGATGAGCCGTTGTCAACTGTTTCCAGGTTTGCAGGATTCGCGGAGACCGTAAACAGGGCAGAGCCGTGCGTCAACGGCACTAGCTCACCCTTGGCGTTACGAGCTTCAAATGTAAGGTCTTTGGTTTCGCCAACTTCGACGGATTGGTTTGGAACAACGGCTACCGTCTGGATACCAGTGTACGTAGAGATTGTTACCGTCAGAGAACCATCCGCGACAACGGTTGCAGATGCCTGAGCAAATCCGACTTCGGGGCCAGTTGCATCAGTGGTTCCGTAGAACTTAACCGTCAACAAATGGCTGCCGACCTTGGCCTGCCTCGGTGTGTCATACACGACGGGAATACTGACGCCAGCCTGCCCATCAGGACGGTTGACTACCCAGGTGATGTCTTCAGCATTGCTGTCAGCACCGGCCATCGTGATGCGCGCAGAGAGCGCAGATGACAGACCAACAACACGGGTACGTGGACCCCAGTCGACTTTGACGCGGAACGTAGCGAAGCGCGTTTCGCCTCCACCACCGCCACCACCATTATTGCCACCCTCAATGGTTGCCGAAGGGCTGCTTCCACCGCCACAACCTGTAGGCACTACAGCCACAGATCCCAGCAATAGCACAGCAGCGGCTAACCAGGAGTAACTCTTCCCGGCGCGAATTTGCATGCCAAAACCTCTCCTTTCGGATGAGCCGAAGTTCACCTGCGAACCGCTGATTTCCTGCGGGCTCTGTCCAAAAGTCTATTGATATGCCCCACCCCATCCCACGAATGCGCTCGCAAGACACGGCAAGGTGCCGATAAAAACGCGAATCCGCCTGTCTAAACACACATCGGCCAGACACACGAAATCGGCATTGCCATTCTCTGGTCTAGCAGGGTCTGTTGTCAAGGGTAAATGGCGGATGGAACCAGTGAAGTTTTACAGGGTGTTACGGTTTGGTTAACATCAACCCTGGAGGATCCGGTGCCGCCGCAATCATCTTTTCAGTCAAATCAGCTGCAACGGCATCCAAGTCATCTGTGGAACTGACAAAGATTGGTGAAAGAAATTCGCATTCCACTTTACTGAATGGTTTTGGGATTGCATACCTGTCCCACGTTCCGATATTCCAACAACTCGAGTAGCGCATTACAACTGCGCAAATCGGTTTTTGAGATTTCTTGGCAAAGTAGACGACACCATTCTGAATGACTCGCCGTGGCCCTCGAGGGCCGTCTGGTGTAAATGAAATACTTGTTCCATCCTTAAGTCGATTCACGAGCTCAACAGCTGCACGCGCACCACCGCGTCCCGTACTGCCACGAACGATGTCATATCCCAGTTTTTCAAGTACACGCGCCTGAACATCGCCGTCTCGCGACAAGCTTGTCAACGCTGTGAACTTCCGCCAAGACAAGACATGCGCAGCAATCAACGCATCACCATGCCAGACAACGAAAACACCGCCGTGCTTGCTTGCTTCCTCGGCTTCCTTCAAGCCAATTACCTTCACCCGCAGTGTCATCCGTATAAGCGAACTCACCACGTGAACAATTGACGAAAGGACTTCGGCTCTCAGGGTTGTTGGTCGCGCTACTTCCATCAGGATTCTCCACCTTCTCCCCTTAGCTGGGTCTCAACCAAACTTGCATAAACTCCACCGGCAGCCACCAACGTCTCGTGGGTACCGACCTCAACAATCCGACCAGCTTGCATCACGACAATACGATCCGCATCGACAATCGTTGATAACCGGTGCGCCACAACAAGCGTTGTTCTGTCATGCCGACCAGCGCGGATAGCATCCTGCACAGCAGCTTCAGTTCCACTGTCCAGAGCACTTGTCGCTTCATCAAGTATCAAAACACGCGGTTTACAAACCAGCGCTCGCGCAATCGCGATTCTCTGTGCTTGCCCACCGGATAACATCGCCCCACGCTCACCGACCATCGTCGCATAACCATCTGGTTTCGACATAATAAACCCATGTGCACCTGCGGCGCGAGCAGCGAGCTCAACATCATCCTGAGTTGCCCCCGGCTTGCCATAGGCAATGTTCTCAAAAATCGTACCAGCAAACAAAACGGTCTTTTGTGGCACGATCGCCATTACTGAGCGCAAACTGCCTTGCTTGACCTGCCGGATATCCATTCCATCCAGGCGGACACATCCCGACCACGGATCAATAAAACGTGGAATCAAATCCACTAATGTAGATTTCCCAGATCCAGTGGCACCAACAAAGGCGATTGTCTCCCCCGGCTGAATGTCAAGACTTACTCCACAAAGCACCGGAGTTTCCATGGTGTACCCAAATGTGACATCCTCGAGAGAAAGAGCCCCGCTTACCTCTACAAGATCAACGGCTCCCGGAGCATCTGCTATTTCCGGATGTACATCCAAGACTTCCTCGTGAATACGGTCGACTGCCCCAAACATATCGAGCAACGCTCCGCGCAGCGAACCCATCCCGCCGATTGCCCGGGATAGCTCATTGGCAGCAAAAACAAACTGTAAAAACCCACCGATAGTGAGTCCACGTACGCGTGCTTCTACCCAGGTATCCCGCCCTGCACCGACCAGCCCGGCTGCGATTGCTTCTTTTGTTACGCGCTGCATATCCGATGTATGCAATGCGATTTCCTGAGCACCGATAACGAGAATCACTGCCATCGCAACAGAGCCAATCCAGTCAACGCTTGGGCCAAGTAGTGCCGAACGCCGAACACCACGCATCTGCGCATGTATGGCACTGTCTGCAACCTTGGCAAAGCGATTAAGCTCGCGCTCCTCAGCAGCAAATGCCTTTATCACTCTAGGGGATGATAATGTTTCATCCATGAGAGAGTTGAGCTCCGCCTGTTTTGCCTGCGCTGTCTGACTCAAGGCTCTCAGGCGCCGCGTAATCTGTTGAATGGCGAGGGCCATTAGTGGAACTACGGCTACCGTAATCAATACAAGCTTTGGACTGGTTCTAATCAGTATCACGGACATTGTGATCGCAGTGATCGGCAATGCGATTGAATCCTTGACCCAGTTCGCAGCATTCTGCAGCTTCGCGACATCGGTCGTCATGGTTGACATCAGGTTGCCGGTTCTCTGTGTATCAAAGTATGTCAGCGGCATCCGAAGCAAATGGGAATACAAGGTGCGCCGAAGGTCGTTCCCGACTCTAAGGCTGACTTCGGCAAGGACTGTCCCTTGTACATAGCGGAGCAGGACCAATAGTGAGTAAAGCCCTACGATAGCCGCGGCAACAAAGTATATTCCACTTATGTTTCCGCTCCCGGAACGGTCGGCAAATTCTTTGACCGCTGCCGCCACACCACCGGGAATTGCGCCTGCGATAGCGGCAGCCAGAAGCCCGACAATCAGCTTGGGGCGGTATGGCTTCAAGAAGCCAAGAAGGGTTTTGAGGCGGGATGCCTCCACTTTACGCTTCATTCAGCTCCTCCAAAAGTCTTCCGCCGTTTACAGACCAGAACGTACTCAATGCGCCGAGTGCAGCACGGATATTTTCGGGCCTCATGTCACGTATGGATGCAAAGTTGCTGATCGCACGCACCTCAAGACACGGGACGCGGTAGGCAGCCGCGATATCGGCTACCGCATACCCTTCCATGGTTTCGATGGCGACTCCGTAGGTATCTCGATGCCTTATTCCGGTTTCCTGCGTCCCTGTGACAGTCGACACGGTACATCCCGCAACAACTGGAACACCAGAAATGTGTGGCGTATAAAGTTGTACAGTTTTGTGAGATTTGCCAAAAGGAAAGTCACGTAACGGCGTGAACCGCGGATCTAATGGTAGCTCCATCCCAAGGTCACCGACAATCTCACTCTCGACAACAACGACATCGCCAATGTTCAAGCCAGTGCCTTCATA
>JBEDDQ010000310.1:0-9058 GCA_041176185.1 Armatimonadota bacterium
GCAAGTACTTATCGAGGCGTGTAAACCACTCACGGCTCTCAGCGGTACGCCCAAGCTTTGCATAGGATGCTGCCAAAAATGGCCAGTTAAACGGATCGCTGGCTGCTTTTTCGCTCGCTTCCAGCTGTTTCACGGCATCCGCATACGCTTCCCGGCGGAACAACACCACACCTAGTGTGTTCATGTAGGTCGCCTTGGATTCATCATCTGACTTTTCAACCGCAACGCGGGCCAGCTGTTCAGCCTTCTCGAGATCAATTCCCGCTACTGGTAGTAAGCATGCTCCCCACGCGATGTTGTTTGCCTCAAGCGGGGATGACTGCGCAACACTCGCCCCCGACAGGCTTGTGTCAACCTCAGCCTTGTACTGCTCAGGGTTCCCAGCAAGCGCCAGGCGGTCCATATTTTCAAGAGGTCCGCGGTTCTCGGACAGCATCGATGCCAGCTCGGCACGCGCTTCGGCAGCCTTGTCAAGGCGGAAATACGCTTCGCCCGCTGCACGGCGCATCGATGCCGGACACGCTTCATCCTTCGGACAGGCACGTCCTACAAGGTCGATGACATCGGCATAGGAACCCCGGCTCCCAAGTATACGGACCGCATCCGCAAGCGTCCCAAGCAACCGGGAGAAGCGCTCAGCCACCCGCATCTCCTCACGGGAGACCATCGAAACCGGCTGGCGGCTCGCCAACCAGTCGCTTATCCGCCCGCCAGCCGCCACAAGCCCAATCAGGCCGCCAACCACCACCAAGGTCGTCACCACACGCTTTCGCGTCGCATTGTCGGGTTTCATCGCCATCGTCGTGTAACCTCCATTTTTGCATCGTACCCGCATCACCCCGGTTATTGTGTCAACGGTAGAATGGTTGCATCGCCAGTCGCATCCTTACAGGAGAGTTCCGTGCCAGACGCATCAGCCCGCCCCGTTCCCGTAAACCACCCCGCATATCCGGAAGTCAATGTCGATGTCGCTATAGAGCTCGGCCTCCGGTCCAGCGAATATGACCTCGTAGTAGAGCGTCTGGGGCGTGTTCCGACGTACCTCGAGCTCAATATGTTTGCGGTTGAATGGAGTGAGCACTGCGCCTATAAGTACTCCCGAAACACCCTCCGGGCATTTGGTGAGTTTAAGAAGGCACAGGATGCCAATGCACTCGAAGGCGCAGGCGTTGTGCCTCTTGGTAACACCGGCCAGGGCATCGTCTTCAAGATGGAATCCCATAACCACCCAAGCTATGTCGAACCATTTAACGGTTCCGCAACCGGCGTCGGTGGCATCATCCGTGACATCATCAGCATGGGCGCACGGCCAATCGCCGTTTTGGACAGCCTCCGTTTCGGCGACATTGATGGCGACACCGATGTCCATATCAAAAACCGTTTTCTCTTTAGCGGCGTTGTTCACGGCATCTCGTCCTACGGAAACTGCCTTGGCGTCCCAACCATCGGTGGCGAAATCACCTTCCACCCTTGCTACAACACAAACCCACTCGTAAATGCGATGGCCATCGGCGTTGTAGAGCTTGGGAATGTTGCCAAATCTGCTGCCAAAGGCGTCGGAAACCCGGTTGTGTTCTTTGGGTCATCCACGGGCCGGGATGGTATTCACGGCGCGACGTTTGCATCCGTGGAAATCTCTGCCGAGTCCGAAGCAAAGCGCCCCAATGTTCAGGTTGGCGACCCATTCTTTGGCAAGCTGCTGATCGAAGCAACGCTAGAGATTCTCGCTACCGGGCACATCCGTGGCATCCAAGACTTCGGCGCTGCCGGCTTCACCTGCGCCAGTGTCGAAATGTCGAGCAAGGGAAATGTTGGCATGGACATTAATGCCGATGTCATCCCGCAGCGCGAAACCGGCATGACTGCCGCGGAAATCTTCACCAGCGAGTCCCAGGAACGCATGCTCTGCGTGGTCGAAAAGGGCCACGAAGATGAAATCATCGCGATCTGTGACAAGTGGGGCCTAAGCTCCGCCGTCATCGGAACCGTGACCGATACCGGAAATGTCGTCATCCACCACCAAGGCCGCATCGAAGCCGATGTCCCTGCGCAGCTGCTGACAGATGGCTGCCCAACGTACGCCCTCGATGCCGCTGAGCCAGCGTATATCGCCGTTTGCAAGGCCTTTGATACCGATACGCTTCCGGAACCCGCAGACTATTCGGCATCGCTCCTGAAGCTGCTCGGAACCCCGACGATTGCAAGCAAGCGCTGGGTTTTCCAGACGTATGACCATCAGGTTCAGACGCAGACGGAAGTCGTTCCCGGCGCCGGGGATGCTGCTGTGCTTGCGGTACGTGCCGCTGGTGGACGACGCATCGCGGCAACCACAGACTGTAACCCGCGCTGGTGCTACTTGGATCCACACCTCGGGTCCCAGCATGCCGTTGCCGAAGCTAGCCGTAACCTAAGCTGCGTTGGCGCGATTCCGGTCGCGACAACCGACAACCTCAACATGCCGAATCCCGAAAAGGAGACCGGTTTCTGGCAGTTCCGCCAGTCGGTCTACGGTCTTGCGGAAGCGTGCGACTTCTTTGGTGCACCGGTTGTTTCAGGAAATGTCAGCTTCTACAACGAGTCCCCGACAGGACCAATCCATCCAACACCAACCATTGGCATGGTCGGCGTTTTCCCGGAAGGTGTCGAACCGGTAGGGCTTGCTTTCCAGAGCGCCAATGACCTTGTCTACATTCTCCGCCCGGTGGGCACCGAGGATGAGCGTGGCATCGGCGGCAGCCAGTACCTCTACGTAGAGCATGGACTCGAGACGGGTGCGTTGCCAAAGCTCGACATGCAAGCTGAGCTTGCAGTGCAGAATGCACTTCGCGAGATGATTGCGCATGGCATTCTAAAGAGTGCACACGACTGCTCGGATGGCGGCCTTTTGGTCAATGTCTGTGAATCCGCGCTCGCTGGTAACACCGGCGTTGAGCTTCGTCTGTCGGTGACCGACTTCGGTGACCAGCCATGGAGCGCAATCTGTTTCGGTGAGGCTGCGAGCCGCGTGGTGGTATCTGTCTGCGAGGGCGGGGATGAGCAAACAAAGCTGCTTGACATCGCCGAAGCACATGGCATCGAAGCCGTATTTATCGGACAGGTCACCAGCCGAAACAAAATCGAGCTTCCGGGTGTGCTGGAAGTCTCCATCGATGCGGCACGGGATGCCTTTGAAGGCACGATTCCGCGCATTATGGCCCACTAGCCCAAAGGCTGTTTGGATTCGGGTTTTGGGGATGCACCTGCCGCAAGCCATCCCCGCCGACTTATCACTGTAAACTACACTTTTTAGAGAATAAGGAGCCAGAACGTGGCAAAGATTCCAGTTAAAAACCCCGTTGTTGAGATGGATGGCGATGAAATGACGCGCATCATATGGCATAAAATCCGCGAGAAGCTGATTTTGCCATACCTCGATATCGACCTCAAGTACTACGACTTGGGAATCGAAGCGCGCGACCGCACGGATGACCAGATCACCATCGACTCGGCAAATGCAACCAAGCAGTACGGCGTTGCTGTCAAGTGTGCGACCATCACCCCTGATGAAGCCCGTGTCAAAGAGTTCGGCCTCAAGCAAATGTGGCGTTCGCCAAACGGAACCATCCGTAACATTCTGGATGGCACCATCTTCCGCGAACCAATCATCTGCAAGAACGTCCCACGTCTTGTGGGTCACTGGGACCAGCCGGTTGTCGTTGCACGTCACGGCTTTGGTGATCAGTACCGCGCTCAGGACTTTACGTTCCCAGGTGCAGGAACCATCACGATTTCGTGGACACCGGATGGCGAAGGCGATCCAATCACCCGCGAAGTGATCAAGGCTAAGTCCAGCGGCGTTGCGATGGGAATGTTCAACCTCGATTCCAGCATCGAAGGCTTTGCCCGCGCTTGTATGACCTATGCCCTTGGCCGCAACTACCCTGTGTACCTGTCGACCAAGAACACGATTATGAAGGTCTACGATGGCGCATTTAAGAACACCTTCCAGCGCGTCTACGAGACCGAGTTCCAGTCTCGCTTCGAAGCAGCAGGCCTTACGTATGAGCACCGCTTGATCGATGACATGGTTGCATCCAACCTCAAGTGGAATGGCGGCTACCTGTGGGCATGTAAGAACTACGATGGCGATGTCCAGTCGGACACCGTGGCACAGGGCTATGGCTCGCTTGGTTTGATGACCAGTGTTCTGATGAGCCCGGATGGATCTGCGGTCGAGGCCGAGGCAGCACACGGAACAGTGACCCGTCACTACCGGATGCACCAACAGGGCAAGCCGACAAGTACCAACCCGATCGCATCCATTTATGCGTGGACGCGTGGTCTGCAGTACCGTGGTCGCTTTGATGACACGCCAGACGTCGTTGGCTTTGCGGAGACCCTTGAGAAGGTCTGCGTGGATGTCGTTGAGTCCGGCCGGATGACCAAGGACCTTGCGATTCTGATCGACAAGAACCATGAATACCGCTCCACGGATGAGTTCCTCGATGACATCGATCGTGAGCTCCAATCCCGGATGTAGGTATTGAACAGCCTGCGGTCCTGATGAAAGCCCCTCTGCACCTTGGTGCCGGGGGGCTTTTTCTTTGTCGATAGGAAGGTTGGATTAGAGTTGCCACGCGTGGTCCCGCTGTGTTACAAGATGACCAAATGCCCACTCCTAAGCAACCCATCAACCTCCTTTTCGTGCTCGCCGACCAGTGGCGGTGGTGCGACCTCGGCTGCTATGGCAACGCGGAGGTGAAGACACCACATCTAGACGCATTCGCAGCGGATGGCATATGTTTTGAGCATGCCTACGCGACGAGCCCCGTATGTGGACCTAACCGGGCGTGTTTGCTGACCGGGATGTATCCGCACAAAGTAGGCGTTCCCGCGAATGACTTGCCGCTCGCAGAAAGTGCGCAGACGCTTGGGATGCTTGCAAAGGCAAATGGTCATGCAACGGTTTATGTTGGGAAATGGCACCTCGATGGCCAGCCGCGCAGCAAGTTCACCCCGCCAGGGAAGCGCCGCTTTGGCTTCGACCGCTGGGCGGTTTACAACTGTGCCCATGACTATATGCATCCGAGGTGGTTTGAGGACACCCCGCAGCTGATCGAGGTCCCTGGGTATGAGCCTGAGGTGCAGACGACGCGGATGTTGCAGTTTCTGGATGATGTCCGCGCGGAGGGGAAGCCGTTTACTGCAGTGCTGAGCTGGGGGCCGCCGCATGATCCGTATCAGGATGTTCCATCGAAGTTTCGCGACCGCTATAAGCCAGAGCAGCAGACACTGCGTCCTAATGCCCAGCCGGATGCTAAAAATCCGCTAGCTCGCAACCTCAATTGTCGGCGTGCGACGGCGGATTACCGTGCCGCATGCACCGCCCTCGATGAGCAATTCGGCAGAATTATTGCTTACTTGAAAGCCAACAACATTTACGAAAACACGATCGTGATTTTTACCAGCGACCACGGCGATATGCTCTGGAGCCATGGGTGGTTGAAGAAGCAAAATCCTTATGATGAGAGTATCCGCGTTCCGCTCATCGCGAGGCTTCCGGGAGCCAAAGCCGCTGAGCGCACCACCGATGCGCTTATCGGCACCGTGGACTTGCTTCCGAGCATCGCCGGTCTGTTGGGCTGGAAGCTACCGAATAAAGTGGATGGCTGGAATCTTTCCCACTGTTTCACTGGGAAGCGCGGCAAGCGACGTGACCATGTTTTGCTGGCGAATTATGTTGCCGCGGATGAGGCAAAGTCTCAGGGGCTTGGGGCGTGGCGGGCACTGCGCACAAAGACGCATACCTATATTGAGCACGCGGGCGGCAAGCTGTGGATGATGTTTGACAACGAGCGCGATCCGTACCAAATGTCAAATCAGGTAGATGTTGTTGATGACCGTGAACTGGGTGCATGGGCGGTGCGGCTTAGAAAAGCCTGCCGTGGTGCGGATGACCCGCATCTCCCGGAAGCACAGCTGCTGGAGCATTTAGGGCTTGCAAAGGCATGGGAGCTACGCAACCGTCCCGGCGCGAATGGGTGATGCCCTGACGTAGAATCAACCATGCGCATCCCTCATCCAAAAGGCTATCTCTGCCCACGTGCCGCCATCGCACCGAACATCAATGGCGATCTCTCCAAGGAATTCTGGAGAAACGCACCGTGGTCGGATGACTTTGTCGACATCGAAGGGGATGTCAAGCCACGCCCAACCTGGCGTACGCGCATGAAGATGCTCTGGGATGACAAAAACCTTTATATTGCTGCCGAGCTGACTGAGCCCAATGTCTGGGCGACGATTACGCAGCATGATGCGGTCATCTTTCAGGACAATGACTTTGAGGTCTTTATCGACCCGGATGGCGATAACCACGAGTATTACGAGCTTGAGCTCAATGCGCTGAATACGACTTGGGATTTGCGGTTGGTCAAGCCATACCGGGATGGCGGTCCGGCGCTGAATGAGTGGGAAATCGAAGGGATGCAGACCGCTGTCAAAGTGGATGGTGTGTTGAATGATGCATCGGTTACGGATAGAGGCTGGACGGTCGAGATTGCGCTGCCATGGAAGGCGCTTGGGGAGTATTCAAAGGTGGCATCCCCGCCGAGTCCTGGAGATAAGTGGCGAATCAACTTCTCACGCGTCGAGTGGGATGTCACGACACAAGGAAAAGTGACCACCAAGGTCCCGAACCGCCCTGAGCATAACTGGGTCTGGAGTCCGCAGCATGCCGTGGATATGCATCGCCCTGAGCTCTGGGGTTACGTGGAGTTTTCCAGCAGCCCACGGCCGCGCAACCGAAAGGTTGTCGACCGCGACTGGGAGACGAAGTGCCTTCTCATGGATGTCTATCACGCCCAAAAGAAGTTTATGGGTGAGAAGAAACGCTGGGCAAAGTCGCTGGGCGAGCTGGGTATGCGTGCGCGTGGCCTTCGTTTACAGATGAAGCCGAGTGGCGTGGGATGGATGGCATCAAAGTCAGGTTGGCGGATTCACGAGGATAGCTTATTGACGTCAGTGTAGGGGCTGGCTACCACGCCTGCCCCTACACAGATAATTCCTAAATCACCAAATCCTAGTCGATAACCAACCCACCAGAACAACGCCTTGTGCTACATTGTTAAGCGGTTTCCCGATGAGTCAATTCCAGCGCCTGCTCCGCTACCTCTACCCCTACCGCGTACGCGTTATCATCTCCGTCTTCCTGATGTTTGCGGTGACGCTGTCCGCAATCCCGATGCCCTTGTTCCAAAAACAAGTCCTGGATGTCGCCATCCCCAATCGGGATTTCAAAATGCTGTGGTGGATCTTCTTTGGCGTCATCGGGCTTTACGCCTTCCGCGCCATCGTCTCGTACCTGCTGAACTACCTCATCTCGTGGCTTGGACAACGCATCGTCTTTGATCTCAGGTTTCAGTCCTACCGCCACCTCCAACGCCTGTCCCTCGCATACTACGATGGCCAGCAACCTGGCAAGATCATGTCGCGGCTGACATCCGACATCGATGTTATCCAGTACACATTGACATCGGGGTTCGTTCTTCTCATCACCGATATCGCAACCCTCTTTGTCGTAACCGCGTGGCTGTTCGCAATCGAGTGGCGGCTTGCCATCGCCGCCGTCGGTATCCTCCCGGTCTACGTCCTCTGCTACAAGCTCCTCCTCAAACACATTCGCGAAATCAGCATCTCCCTCCGCGAGAAGTGGGAAGCGATGATTGGTGGCCTTACCGAGAAGATCTATGGCATCGCGGTCGTGAAAGCGTTCGCGATGGAAGCGTGGGAAATCGAGCGCTTTCGGACAACCGAGAAGGAACGCTTCGTCATCTCGATGAACCAGAGCAACCTCAACCGCTATCTCGAGGTTGCCAGCCGCCTGATCCGCGCAATCGGGACCTGTGCCATTTTGTGGTATGGAGGCAAAATGGTTGGGCGGGAAATCAAACCCGGTGAGCTGCTCGCGTTTTACTCCTACCTCAGCTACCTTTATGACCCCGCCGTCCGCGTCGTTGACTTCAATGTCCAGCTACAGTGGGCATCCGCCGCCATCGACCGCGTCTTCGAAACACTTGACACACAACCCGAAATCATCGACTCGCCAGATGCCATTTTGCTGCCATCCGTGACCGGAAATGTTGAATTCGACCATGTCTCCTTCGGCTATGACCCCGAAAATCCCGTGCTTCATAACATTCACTTCAGTGTCAAGCCCGGAGAAATCATCGCGATTGTCGGGCCATCCGGAGCGGGGAAGACCACGCTGGTCAACCTGTTGGCACGCTTTTACGATGTGCAAAAGGGGATGGTGCGCATCGATGGCCGGGATATCCGAAAAGTCCGCCTCGACAGCATGCGCCGCCATATCGGGATGGTTTCGCAGGAGACGCTGCTCTTCTCCGTGACGCTAAAGGAGAATATTCGATACGGGCGTAAGGATGCCACGGATGCCGATGTCATCGCGGCCGCCAAAGCCGCCGATATGCACAGCTTTATCATGGAGCTCCCGGATGGCTACGAGACGAAAATAGGCGAGGATGGCATTAAGCTCAGCGGTGGCCAAAAGCAGCGGATGGCGATTGCACGCGCGATTTTGACCGATCCCCGGATTCTCATTTTGGATGATGCGACATCCGCGTTGGATTCGCACACCGAGGCGAATATTCAAGCCGCGCTCTCAGACCTGATGAAGGGGCGGACGAACTTTGTCATCGCGCACCGCTTGTCGACGGTGATTGGGGCTGATCGCATCCTGGTCATCGATGATGGACGTATTGTCGACTACGGCACACACGCTGAGCTGGTTCAACGTCCGGGTGTGTATCAGGATCTGTATAACGAGCAGTTCAAGACCGTGGCAGACCTGACGGATGACGAAAAAGCCCGGCTGCTCGCGACCGCGGATGCGTAAGATACACACTCGTGATAGCGCCTGACCGGGCATCTGCAAACTCAACCCAACCTATGGAAGCTGTGGAAGCCTCCCCGGTGTGTGCATAATGCCTGCGGCATCGAGCTGCTTCTCGAGCTTTGGAAGCTGCTCAAGCGCGACGGTACGCAGCTTTGGCAGGATGGCCGA
>JBEDDQ010000311.1:0-6475 GCA_041176185.1 Armatimonadota bacterium
AGTATGTTCATTGCCATCCATCCTCAGGATCAAGGTGTAAGGCGATTTCGGCTTGGGAGCCTGAGGGATATCAATGTACGGGTTTGTTCCTGCCACGTCTGTCTCCGGAATAATGAAATTAATGCAATGCGTTGTACCTGTGCCGCTGCAAGCCTGCAAATGTTGGTTTGTATAAGTTTGTGACTATTTTCACGAATTATGCAGACCGGCAGATGGTTTGCACGGTTGACCTCGGTATATTAAAAGCAGGTATGGGAACCAGTAAGACTAGCAATCTCCACACATCCACGACAGACGGTCCTGGACTTCCACTCCGATGGATTTCAAGAATCGCATGGGTGACGCTTATCTGGCACATCATCACGATTCTTGCTGGAACAGTTGTTCGCGCAACGGGTTCGGGGGATGGCTGCGGAAGCCACTGGCCTCTTTGTAACGGCGAAGTCTTGCCGGTTGCTCCTTCAATCAAGACGATTATTGAGTTTACTCACCGTCGAATTTCGGCCTTCGATGGGCTGCTTGTTTTGTTGACCGTAGGCCTTGTCGGATTTCGATTCCGATTCCGTCATACGGCAACACATGCAGCGTTGGTGATGTTGGTACTTACTGGACTAGAAGCTTGGATTGGCAAGTACATCGTAAATGCTGGCCTGGTTGCGGAAAATAAGAGTATGTTCCGCGCCATCTGGATGTCACTGCACTTGGTAAACACGTTTTTCTTGTTGACATCATCAGCAATTACCGCGTGGTGTGCTGGAAATCGGCCTGCACTACGATTGCGAAATCAGGGTCCCGTTTTGGCAACAATCGTCCTGACATTCGTCACGATGATCGTCCTTGGGATTTCTGGTGCCATTACGGCACTAGGAGATACGCTTTACCCGGCGCAGTCGCACGAGGAAGTGATGAGGCTTGCGCAGGCGGACAACGCGCCAGCTATTCTGCGCCTCAGAATTCTTCATCCGTACATTGCGCTAAGTGCAGGGTGCTTTGTTGTCATCGTAGCTGCGATGATTCGGCACCTCCGGCCAAGTCGGGATACTGCGCGCTGGAGCAACGCAGTCGTATGGCTGTTTGTTCTACAGACGGCCGTCGGTGGGCTTAACGTTTGGCTGAAAGCCCCGGTTGTGATGCAAGTGCTTCACCTCCTATTGGCCGATGCAGTTTGGGTCTCGATGGTATTTCTTTCGGCTGGAGCACTATCAACGGATGTCGTCCATTTGGAAGATAAGAACTTTGCTCCTGAGCCGGTGCTTGGTGCGTCGCCAGGAACGCCAGCAACTTGGAAGGATTATCTGGCACTTACCAAGCCACGTGTTATTTCGCTGTTGTTGCTGACATCTATGACTGCGATGTTTGTAGCTGCTGAGGGGTGGCCAGGGGTCGGGATTTTTGTTGCAGTTCTGATCGGTGGATTTCTTTCTGCAGGCGCTGCAAATGCACTCAACATGGTGGTCGATCGGGATATCGATGCTCGCATGGAGCGGACTAAAAATCGTCCGACGGTAACCAGCGTGATTCCAGGGAGAAGTGCTTTTGCGTTTGCGATGACACTTGCCGTGATGTCCTTCCTGGTCCTATGGCTTGGGGCAAACCTTGTTGCGGCGACGGCGAGTCTTGGTGGACTTGCATTCTACGTAGTTGTTTACACCTTGTTCCTTAAACGCCGCACGACGCAAAACATCGTTATTGGCGGGGCTGCCGGATGCTTCCCACCACTTGTTGGCTGGGCTGCCGTTACAGGGGATCTGGGTGGAGCGCTGGCTTGGTACTTGTTTGCGATTATCTTTGTGTGGACGCCTGCGCACTTCTGGGCGCTGGCATTGATGATCAAAGATGAGTATGCGCGGGTGGGCGTCCCTATGCTGCCGAGTGTGGCGGGGGATAAGGCTACTGCGATTCAAATTGTGGTCTATGCGGTGCTCACTGTCGCAGTGTCATTGCTTCCTTGGTTCCAGGGTTTGGTCGGTCTTATCTATGCAATTGCTGCAATCATTCTTGGACTTCTCTTAGTTGGAAGGAGTGGAATTCTCATACAAAATACCAGTCGTCCGTCAGCTAAAAGCGCGTATCTTTTCTCGATGCTGTATCTCGCGTTGCTGTTCGTGGCGATGGCCATCGATCGTTCCGTACTTTCATGACGAATTGTCTCCATATGCCACTCGGCACATTGCCAGACATCGTGAAATAAGGTACAAAGTCAGATGATAAAGACCCGTCGTATTACCGTGCGTCAGCCTAAGTTGGTGCCCGATGACAGGTCAGGATGAAAGGCATGCCACAACTTTTCCGACCAAGCTCTAATGCTTTCGCCCAAGTCGCAGTCGTAGCTCTGGCGGCTACACCCCTAGCGGTTATTGTGACACTCTCGCAGATTACGCGTGCACCTCAGGTTACTGGAGTCACGACGGCAG
The DNA here is from genome assembly GCA_041176185.1 of Armatimonadota bacterium. Classification (GTDB taxonomy): domain Bacteria; phylum Armatimonadota; class Armatimonadia; order Armatimonadales; family Armatimonadaceae; genus CAIRTT01. The sequence goes on from JBEDDQ010000311.1 coordinate 2,415, forward strand.
TCGAGCAACCTGTGCCATTCTCACACGAACACCACGTGACCGAGCTGGGTATCGATTGCCGTTACTGCCACACAAGCGTCGAAAAGTCTGCCAAGGCAGGCTATCCCGCTACGCATACCTGTATGTCCTGTCACTCGCAGGTCTGGAACAACAGCCCTCTCCTCGAGCCAATTCGCGAGAGTTATGAGAAAAACGTACCAGTGAAGTGGACGAAGGTGAACAAGGTACCTGACTTTGTGTACTTCAACCATTCGATTCACATCAAGCGTGGTGTCAACTGTAACAACTGTCACGGACCTGTACAGGCGATGCAGATGGCGTACAAGGGCAAGCCATTCCAGATGCGCTGGTGTCTTGAATGCCACCGTAACCCTGAAAAGTATGTTGGTGAGCCTGGTTCAGCCTTCGATTTGTACGAGGCGATTCGCAAGGATCCTAAGGCGCTGACGAAAGAGCAACAAATATTGGCTCAGGGTGAGCAATACGACCGCAATGCGGAAGAACTCGCCAAGGGTCGTGAGCTCGTCAAGAAGTACAACATCAAGAAAGAGCAGCTCACAGACTGCGCAGTTTGCCACCACTAGTTGGTGATCGTTAGTACCGATTAGCCGGAGTTTTGTCTCAACATGCAACGCGAAAATAACAATCAGAGTAACGCCCGACCGATTTTCAAGTCGTTTGGGCAGCTCACCCGAACCCCAGAAGCGAAGGCCTGGGAGGATGATGAATTCCCACACAGGGAATCTCTCCTCGACGTGGATCGTCGCGATTTCCTTAAGATTGCCGGTGCTGGTTTGGCCTTAGCCGGTACAGCAGGGTGCCGCCAGTTAATCATGCCTGACCCTAAGGCGGTGCCGTTTGTAAGGTCGCCTGATGGACGTGTACCTGGGAAATCGACAGACTTCGCGACTACCGTTACCCTTGCGGGTTACGGTATGGGTGTGGTTGTTCGCACGGTAGATGGACGCCCAACCAAGGTTGAAGGAAATCCGGGACATCCAGCATCAATGGGATCTACGGACATCTTCGCGCAGGCGGATATTTTGGACTTTTATGATCCAGACCGTTCGCAGTCGGTTATTCACAGGGGAGAGGTCGTTTCGTTTGAGAGCTTCTTTACCTACTTGGATGAAAAAATCAAGGTGTTCCGGAAGTCCGGAGGTGAAGGGCTTCACTTTGTTAGTGAAGCAAAGTCTTCCCCGACATTTAGTCGACTCAAGGCTGCGATTCAGGCAGCCTATCCGAAGTCTGGCTGGACGGTTTATGAGGCATTTGGTCGGGCAAATGCGCTTACGGGTGCAACACAAGCCTTCGGTAAAGAGATTGAGCTGTACTACAACCTAAAGGGAGTCAAGACAGTCCTTTCTCTTGACTCTGACTTCCTAACATCGATGCCTGGTTCGGTCCGGTACGCTTTGGACTTTGCAGCGACGCGCCGCGTCCGCAAGGATACCGTATCGATGTCACGTCTCTATGCCATTGAGTCTGCATATACTGTTACGGGTGCAGCTGCAGATCACCGAATCGCTGTGCGGCCATCCGCTCTCGAAACAGTGGCTGCAGCAGTGGCTGCTGTGGTTTCAGGGGATGCTCCAAAGGGTCTTACTCCCGAAGAAACAGCATTTGTTGAAGCTGTGGTTGCAGACCTCAAGGCTGGACATGGAGTCGCAATCCCTGGTGACCATGCGAGTGATGCTGTTCATCACTATGCCGCGGTTATCAACTCAGCCATCGGTGCACTCGGTACACATGTATTGGCCACCAAGCCAGTGATTGCTGATAAGCAAGGATCAATGTCCGATGTTGCCAAGGCTATGGATAGTGGGGCGGTCAAAACGCTTGTCATTATCGGCGGAAATCCTGTCTACAACGCTCCGTCTGATGTCAACTTCGGAGCAGCACTGAGCAAGTTCACCGCCAATAAGACAAACGATGCGATTCGCATCTCGCTTTACGAAGATGAGACATCCATACTGTGTAACTGGCACCTGCCGTTGTCACATGAGTTGGAGTCATGGGGCGATGCAGTTGCTTATGACGGAACCGTTTCCCTTAGCCAACCGTTGATTAAGCCACTTTACTCCACGAAGTCCGAGATTGAATATCTCTCAGAATTTCTTGGTCAACCAATCAGTGGTGAACAGCTGGTGAAGGAATCGTACGGAAGTATCACCGATGCTGCATGGGGACAGGCACTTGCTCGTGGGGTTATCCGGCAGGCACCAGCGCCAGTAGCATTCCCGCAATTGGCTGCAGCACCACAACCGAAGGCACCTATCGCAACCGGGTATGAGGTTCAGTTCCGTCTGGATCCAACAATTCATGATGGACGTTATGCAAACAACGCCTGGCTACAGGAACTTCCGAAGCCTGTAACCACACTTGTCTGGGATAACGCTGCGATGGTTTCTGCTGCGACAGCAAAGAAACTGGGCATCATCCCTCAGGTAGGTGAATCTGATGCGGTAAACATCGCGCAGTACACTGGACGAAAAATGGTCGAACTGGCCGTTGATGGCCAAACCCTTAAGGTTGCGGTATGGATTCTCCCTGGTCAACCGGATGACACCATCACTCTGGCGCTCGGTTACGGTCGCACCCATGGTGGAGAAGCGGCGAAGGGACGTGGGTTCAACACGTATAAGCTTCGCACGACGAAGAACCTCTACATGGCTTCAGCCGAAGCCAAAACAATTGCTGAAGAGTATGAGCTGGTCTTTACGCAGCCGCACCACCTTCTCAAAGCCGAATATGTCGAGACTAAGAACCGTGATATTGTTCGCGTTGCTTCGTTCGACGAATACTTCGAGAAGAAGGGACAGATCTTCGAAGAGCTTCACCACGGCGTAGCGCGTGCACTCGATAAGCCTCACGACACCCATGAGTCCCATGCTGGTGAGGGTGAATCCTATCCGGCCGACCCTGGTGGAAACTTCCGGTATGCCGAGCGAAGTCTTGCCAACAAGGAAAACTGGACATCGCTTTATCCTGAATTTTCAAACGTCGGGTACAACCAATGGGCGATGACCATCGACCTTACGACTTGTATCGGTTGTAATGCATGTTCGATTGCATGTCAGGCTGAGAACAACATCCCTGTTGTCGGTAAGAAGGAAGTCGCTCGTGGACGCGAAATGCATTGGATACGTCTCGACCACTACTATGAAGGCACGGATGTCAACGATCCGATCTCGCACTTCATGCCGGTTCCATGTATGCAATGTGAGAAGGCTCCCTGTGAGCCGGTTTGTCCTGTAGCGGCGACCATCCATAGCCACGAGGGACTCAATCAGATGGTTTATAACCGCTGCGTTGGAACCCGGTACTGCTCAAACAACTGTCCGTACAAGGTTCGCCGCTTCAACTTCTTGAAGTGGACGCAGGGTGTTGGCGGTCCTGGAACCCTTGATTACTACAACAAGCCTCAGCTGAAGATGCTTGCGAACCCGCGGGTGTCGGTTCGTGGCCGCGGCGTAATGGAAAAGTGTACTTACTGCGTTCAGAGGATCAACGAAGTACGCATCGAGGCAAAGAAGGATGGCCGTGAAATTGAGGACCAACAGGTCCGGACGGCATGTCAACAGGCATGTCCAACGCAGGCCATCGAGTTTGGTGACATGATGGACCCAAATAGCCGTGTTAGCTTGAACAAAACGCAGCCGCACGACTACGCGTTGCTGTCGGACTTGAACACTCGACCTCGCACCACGTATCTTGCACGTATTCGCAATACAAATTCTAAGTTGGAGAAAGCCTGATGGCGATAAATTCGATTGACTCGTCGAAGCGCACACGGCTCGTACCGCAGAACTTCATTGATGGAGAACACTCCTACACCACAATCTCTGAGATTTTGGCTGGAGTCGTCCTGAACCCAAAGCCACCAACCGTTTGGTTTGTTGCAACGGGTCTGGGATTCGCGGTTCTCAATGTGATGCTTCTTGCTGTGACGTACCTTGTTTTGACCGGTACTGGTGTTTGGGGTAATAACCAACCTACAGCATGGGCGTGGGACATCATCAACTTCGTTTGGTGGATTGGTATCGGACACGCAGGTACGT
>JBEDDQ010000312.1:0-3972 GCA_041176185.1 Armatimonadota bacterium
GTTAATGCTCCGTATTTCACCTGCTGACGACAGCAGGCTTGTTACCGCGACAAGGGCAGACCTTGCATTCGGCGGGGCCGAGTGTAATGTCGCAGTGGCTGCAGCCAGAATGGGCACGAGCGCTCGTTACGTCACAGCCCTGCCGGATAACTCTCTCGCTGATGCTGCCATCATGAAGGTGCGCTCCTTTGGTGTAGACACGGCTCACATGCACTCCATACCAGGGAGAATGGGGATCTACTTTGTAGAGCCAGCATCCGGATTGCAGCCAGCCTCTGTCATCTATGATCGTGCCGGGTCTGCCGTCACCTGCTGGAATCCCACTGATACCGAACTGGAAGGCATGCTCGCGGGAGTAACGCATTTTCACTTCACTGGAATAACAGTTGCCATCGGTGGTGAAGCCGTTTTGACGCTCATACGTATCCTTGAACGATGCAAGGAACGCGGCATACACATCTCGATGGATGTCAACTACCGCATGAAGCTATGGTCGGTTGATGCTGCAGCAAACGGCTTAAATCCCGTGCTTTGCTATGTGGACACGCTGATCTGTAACGAAAACCATGCACGCTTGCTCTTTGACTGCACAGTCGAGGCGGATCTTGAGAAAGCGAACCTCCTACACGTACGTTTTCCCGGATTAACAAACGTGGTTGTATCCCGGCGTCGGGCAGTGGATGAAACTCATGACGCATGGAGTGTGGTAGCAGCAGATGCCAATGGTCACTCGTTTCAGAGCTCCAAACGGAATATCAATATGATTGAGAGGGTAGGCGGAGGGGATGCGTTTGCGGGTGCATTCCTGTCTGAGCTGATGAGTGGACGTGCGTTGGAGCATTGTCTCAACTTTGGAGCCGCGGCACTTGCTCTAAAACATGGCATCCGTGGTGACTTCTGCACGTTTACCCGCAAGGATGTCGAATCGGTGATGTTTGCAAATTCAACATCGGGTGTCGTCCGGTAGAATAGATTTCAATATCGCTGACACACCAAAGTGGAGAAATTATCCCTATGACGAATAGAAAATCGGTTTCCGATACCGTCTCCGCTGCCGGTTTGATCGCCATAGTTCGCTCAAAGTCGGATGCATTTTGTTTTGAAGCTGTTACTGCCTTAGGAGTGGCGGGGTGCAACGTCGTCGAAGCAACCCTTACGACTCCGGGAGCTCTCAACTTAGTCACCGATGTTCGGGAGCGCCAGCCGAATATTACGATGGGGATTGGTAGCGTCCTTTGCGTTGATCATGTGCTGGCAGCTGTGGATGCAGGAGCACAGTTCGTGGTGACGCCTGTTCTCAATACTGCCGTGATAAAGGCATGTAATGATGCTGACCTGCCCATTGTATGCGGCGCATACACTCCAACCGAGGCTCAAACTGCCCACGATGCCGGCGCGGACTTTGTAAAGCTTTTTCCTGCAGATACCCTTGGGGCAAAGTACATCAAGGCGCTCCTCGCGCCGCTTCCACACCTGCGGATTATCCCGACGGGTGGTGTGGATGTGACGACAATCCCTGAGCTCTTTTCGGCGGGATGCATCGCTGTCGCTGCAGGCAGTAACCTGGTCAGCGAAGCGCTGCTAGTCAATCGGGATTCTGATGGGATCTCCGCCAGAGCAAGACTATTTGTCGATGCAGTGTCTAGGGCACGGGGCGCATAGTGGTGGATGCGCCAATCGCTGGTGTTCGCACTTACCGCCTTGCTGCAAGGCTGTGGGAACCCATCGGGACACCGCACGGTAAGACGTACCGGCGTGAATCGTTACTCGTGGCTGTCGATACTGCGGATGGCCGTACAGGGTGGGGGGAATGCGGCGGATTCCCCGAGGCCGCAGAGGCACTAATCAAGGAACGCTTGGCCCCTATCCTTTTTGGTCAATGTGCCCTGAACCATGAACGCTTGTGGCAGGCGATGTGGCTGGCGGCGCAGCCCCACGGTCGGCGTGGAGCGATGATGGGCGCCATCAGTGGTCTGGACATGGCTATCTGGGATCTCCGGGCACGTACACTTGGGATACGTGCAGGTGACTTGTTCGGTGGTATTCATCGTGAAAAGCTGCCGTGCGCTGCGATTGGTCTTTACTCCATCGATGGCCCAGAAGTCGAGCGGATTCCACGTCTAGTAGATGAAGCCAGAGCGCTTGTCGAAAATGGGTACCGGGCAATCGCCGTACAGCTGGGTCGTAACTTGACGCAGGACAAAGCGCTAATAGCTGGGCTTCGTAACGCGTTACCTGACACGGCGTTTACCGCTGAAGCACACGGTGCATATGACCTCCCGGAAGCCATCGCGATAGGGCGTCTCCTCGAAGAAAACCGCTTTTCTGTTTTTGAGGACCCGGTTCCCGCTGACATGCCCGATCTTTATACGCATTTGGCGGCCGCAATCCGAATGCCACTTGCGGCAGGACGAATCTTACAAACACGTACCGAATTTGAAAATCTGTTGCGGACGCGCTGTGTACACGTAGCCCACGTTCACCTTGCCTGGTGCGGCGGACCGACGGAGGCACTCCGAATTCGGGCACTCGCATCTGCACACGGAATCAACGTCTCGCCAATTGCCACAGGTAATGCCATCGGGGTTGCCGCAGCAATGCACTTCCTTGCAACCGACATCCGACAACCAGGTCGCACCGAAGCGCCACCTCCGCTGCTTCGAAGGGATGGCCTCCGCGATCCGCTAAGAGATCACCTCTCAGGCGGAGCCTTAAGGCTTGAAGATGGACTGATGTCCATCCCAAAGGGTGCTGGGTGGGGAATTGACCCGGATCTGGATGCGATTGAACGACACATCGTTACAATCCAAAAACTCACCCCGTCGTCAATCCTTCCCTGACATCCTGAATTGTTGGATGTCTGTTACAAAGTCAAGTCGACTGAAGTCCAGTAGATCGATCCAATGATCTGATGTTGCTATACCAAGCAGCATGCAGGTTTCGACAAGGCCATTTACGTCTCCTACAATACAGCCATGAACATTACGCAGAGGGTTCTTGATGTCCAGTCCAGGATTTTGGGTGATGCTAAAGCGATGGACCGTCTCATCACAATGTGCGACCGCTATGGACATCGCCTAAGTGGCTCTGACTCGCTCGAACGGTCACTCGACTGGCTTGAAGTGACACTGCGTAAGGATGGCTTTGATTCTGTTACACGACAGCCGGTAATGGTTCCAAGGTGGGAGAGGGGACATGAATCCCTTGAACTCATCACTCCCAGAAAGACATCACTCGCGATGCTTGGTCTTGGCGGGAGCATCGGGACGGGTAGGGGCGGAATACTCGCGCCTGTTGTGCCTGTTCGGGACTTCACCGACCTGGCAGCGAAAGCCGAACTTGTCCGAGGCAAAGTCGTTCTGTTCAATGTCCCGTTTACGACGTATGGGGCAACTGTACAGTACCGGGCTAAAGGGGCAGCCGCCGCGGCAAAAGTCGGCGCTTTAGCTTCTATCGTTCGTAGTGTTGGCCCAAAGTCGCTACACACCCCGCACACAGGAGCGATGGTCTATGAAGATAGTGTTCAAAAGATTCCTAACTGTGCGGTTTCTATTGAAGGAGCGGAGCTGCTTCAACGCCTCTACGATGCAGGCGACAAACCTACCGTTCGGCTTAAAATGGATGCACACTTCCGGCCGGATAGACGGTCATCGAATGTCTGGGCAGATATCCGCGGTTCCCAATATCCGGATGAAGTGATTGCACTCGGTGGGCATATTGACAGCTGGGATGTTGGACAAGGGGCAAACGATGACGCAGGTGGATGCTGTGCTGCATGGAATGCGCTTATGCACATCAAGAGCGGCGGCTGGCGTCCACGAAGGACGCTTCGCGTAGCGTTCTGGGTAAATGAAGAAAACGGGATACGCGGCGGAATAGAATATGCGGCTCGCGTAAAATCGGCACGTGAGCGACACCGACTGCTGGTCGAGTCCGACAGTGGCGTTGGTAATCCGCTGGCTGTTGGAATTA
>JBEDDQ010000313.1:0-6689 GCA_041176185.1 Armatimonadota bacterium
GGTGTTGAGCGCTGTTATCAAGCACGTTTCAGTCACATCGAAGACATCAGTCATTGCAACCTTGTCTTCAGCACAACTCTCGTAGATAGAAAGTTATCACTGGACCAAAAAATGGGTGCGGGGGAAGGACTCGAACCTCCGACCTTTGGGTTATGAGCCCAACGAGCTACCAGCTGCTCCACCCCGCGTCACAAGGAGTATGTTACGACCGAAGTACCCCGTTGTCAATCAAAACCAAGAAAGTATTAAGGAATCGTTGAAACGACTGTCCTGCATGGATGCTGGAGGCGAGGGGATGCAGCAATCGTTGTAAATCGCTTGTACTTCCCGAGACGAAGCGCTTCCTGACGCTCATCCTCTTTATCCGCTATTTCCTGAACCTCTGCCTCAGACAATCCCGTTCCGCGAAGCTGCTCACGGGTCAATGCTAAGTCCTCAATCACTGGACGGCGAACCTTGCCCAGATATACCTTCGGGCCATAGACGCCCGCTTCTTCAATAGCCTGTCCGCGTTCATCCCACTCTGGAATCAATGCATGGGCAGGCATTGTAAAATGATCAAAGACCCACTTAATATCCTTGACAGTACCTTCTGGGTCTAGTTCCATAAATGCCTTCACGCCCTTACGGAAGAAGTTGTAGTGTGCCGATTCATCCGCTGCAACCCAACGCAAAACGCGCGCAAGACAGACATCACCTTCTGATTCGGCTCGCTCTCGCAAATTCGTGTAATTTACACCTGTCGCAAGCTCTTGAATCATCGTGTAACAAATCATCTGACGGGGAGAATCAAATGGGAGCTTCCATTCGGCGCCAAGCAAGCTCCGCTCAAATTCAGCAATCTGGTCTTCAGTGCGCTTGCCCGAACGCTCAAGCCACATATCAAGCACCATGCTGTGCTTTGATTCTTCATATCCCCAGTTAGCCTGAAAGAGGGCTCGCCCTCTGGACTTTCGAACCAGGTCCGTAATCTTGTGCGTGTAGTCGGGAAGAAACATCTCGACCGCTGAAAATGACTCGACAATCAGCGCTGTCGTCTCAGATGCGTTGTCCGTGATTTCAGCCCACGGGATATCGTGATCTATTGACCATCGACGGCGCGACTCGGCGGTCTTAAAGTAACGCAGATACGCATCGTAAAAGAAATCCTCAATCTGCGCATCGACGCTGGCGGTCGTAACCTTAAGCGGTTCATCCGGCCAGTCAGAACGGCCCTGCGTCAGCTGAGTCTGTATGACCTGATCTTCAGTTTTGGTGTCCATTGAACGTATCCTACATCCGAGATGATGGTGATGTATGGGACCAAAGACCCATTCTCGTGGCTACATACATCGAATCTGCCATTTGGCGAGTGACCTGCGTGATAATCCTAAATTCCCTGCGTTTCCCGTAGCTCAATCCGAACGGCATGCCGCTGAAAAAACGTTCCCGCCATCATTAGGATAAGCGTACCAATAAACAGAGCCTTATACCCGGTGTATTGGACAAGATAAAGACCCAGAGCCGGTGCTGTCACTCCTCGGAAACCCAGGAGGAGAGAATGTAACGCCTGATATTGCGCTGCTTTTCCATGCTCAGCATAGCGTAAAATACTGGCCATATAGGCAAGCTCAACCCCCGCAAATCCAAAACCACTCAGCGCCGATGCAATAATCAATAATGGCATCGAGCCCCCAAAAAGGTAGCACACACCGACGCCGACGATGCAATAAATTGACCAGAGTACACTCTTGGCAGCACCATAATGATCCACCAGACGGCCCCAGACAAATGCGCCTACAATACTCGCCATACTTGCAACATTCGAAAGTGTCGCAAGGTCTGTGTTGGTTACCTTGATGACATCCACTTGATACAAACCATATAGCGGTCCTGCCATCAGGTTGCCAAAGCCGTAAACCGTGACACTCGCAGCAAACCAGCGGTACCCGGTTGGGAGTTTCAGGAGCTCAAGACTCTCACGCCACGCCTGAAGTGGACTTGATCTTACTGGAGGGGGAGCAGTACTCTGTTGGATTCCAGGAAGAGCCCTCACCTTGGCGAAAGCTAGAACACTGAAGACACCAATGATTCCAGCCAGTGGAAAGATAAATCGGTACGAATATCCAGCATCCAAGAGGCGACCAGCCAGCTGAGCTGATAGAAAGGCTGCTATCTGAGCCCCTACACGAACATAGCCCATGAGTCTCCCACGTGCGTGATCAGGGTAGATGTCCTTCATCAGTGATGTATACGCTGGTGATGAAAAAGCGCCCATCAGCTGGAGCGCACTCAGCATCAGGACAAATGGCATCGGAGTCGCAATCCAAATCATCCCAACAAGCAACAACCGTGATGGGACAATACTCCCGAGGACAAAGGGCATTTTGGCCTTGCCCTCCATATGCTGTGCCCAAATCGGAGCGATTAGATTGCCAAGAAAGGGGGCCGCGCTCAAGATCGCCAGCATCGTCTGCGTTGCACCCAGCTCGTTGCGGGCAACCCGGGTTATGAACGGAAAGATCATCCCCATAAACATCCCACCCAGGATTCCAGCGATGACATCCCAGTGGACAGACACCCAAGCCGGTCGTGGTACCCCGAGGCTTTTACGTACCGCTTTTCGTACTTTTAACCGTGCCCGGGTTCGTCTCTTCACACGCCCAGTTTATCCCGGGAGGGATTGTGCAAGGCAATCAGATACAGCATCCACTGCCATTTGCCTTAATGTTCGTATCTTTTGGCGCTTCGGCAATGCAGCAAAGCCATCGATTTCTGACATTTCGATGCGTGCCCCTACTCGAACCGTAGCATGCCGTGCGATACGTGTTCTGACATCTCCAAAGACTTCCGTCTCAAAGTGCCTGATCAACTCGTACACATGGTCTTGATTGCCATCAGCAGTCGCATAACCATCCTCGATTGCAAGCCAGTTCTGTAGCCTGTCGATGTCTGCTTGCAGCCCGATGGCGCGCTGACGTCGCTGCGCAGCAAGGCGTTTATCAAACAGCGTTTCAGGTTCCGCGTGACTATCGATGGCATCTTCAACGATGTTTGCGCTGATCCTCATCAGATCATGCAAGTCGCCATGTTCTGGAATTGGCTTTCCTGTAGCGGCATGGATGCGAGAGAGTACGGCGGACTGCAGCGCAGCGATACGTTCCGGTGTGGTCGTCTCAGATTTCCCTTGTAACCCATATTCTTGTTCCAAGCGTGTGATCACAATGGATGCCAGGTTTTTCAGGTTTTCTATCAAATTTGGTGTTGCATGCGCTCCCGTAGCCACACAGAGCTTTCTTGATGCATCCAAGAGTTCGCCGGTATGGTCATTTATCAGTGTGTAGCGGATACCAACAGGCACTATGCCTATTGGAGTTACGCCGGCAATAACCCGTTTTTCAGACGCTAGGAGAAGCAGCTGGAATATTCCATCGTGAAACGGGAGTAACTTATCGTTGAATGCCCCAACTTCACCTTCGGGAAACACGACAATGCGGGCAGCATTATCGACCCAGAGGTTTGTTGTATAACGAAATGAATCCCGGTCTACCGTGCCACGTACGATCGAAAAGGCACCAATTCTCTGGGCTGCCCATCCCCAGGCACCGCGGAGCCCATCAAATCCCTCCCGGCATGCCAGATAGTTGAAACGTAAGCCCACCGATGACCCCAGTGTTCGTAGGAGTATCGGATCCATGTCTGTGGGGTGATTGGCAACGATTAGTGCAGGGGATGCTAGAGCACTCGCAATGTTTATCCCTGGCGCACAATCGATCGAAATGTTCTTTATTCCAGCAACTCGTTTGGCAAGCGGCATCATTGCATCCATCAAGACTTCCATAATTGGACTTTTGATACTAGGCAAAAAGTTGGTGTTCATAATGTGAATCCTAAATCAGAACAAGCAGCACCTTGACTAAAGGACCTGACGAATTCCCGTTTCATCCAGAAAGAAGAGAGGAGGTTTCCCGGAAGCACTGACATCTACCAATGTTCCGCTGGACTTCATTAGAAGACTCGTATCTAGGTTATCGGACTGACCTTCGACGATGAAGTATTCTGCTTCAGTGGCTTGCAGGATCTCAGGTAAGAGGACATCGCTGCTGGAGACCCGTGGTAAGACAACGATGTTACATTTCAGTTTTTGAGGTGGAACACCACTGAGCAGAGCATTTTGCCCAGAGATCCCAATGCCACCTAAGTGGAGGAGGGAAAATTTAGGGGTGTTTAGTCGTACGACGACCGAATTGTTTCCTGCAGATGGACGCCCTGAAATGCGGGCAACCGGTGGAGAGAGCACATCAATTTCCAGCTCTCCAAGCTGCATTCGATCACCGCGGTGCACGATTGACATCGGAATTCCTGACTTCTTAATGGTCTCCATCGCTTGCCCGTTGTGGCGATTAATCGGAGCTACCGAACTTACCCAGACTTGCCGAATCCGAAATCTATTTTGAAGAGCGGTGAAGCCTGCGGTGACATCGGAGTATGGGTGAGGCAAGATTACAAGATCAATCGTTCTGATTCCGTAGGCATCCAGACTCTCAATCAACTTTGCCGCATCAGCATCGGCTCCCGAACCAATGAGCACTACCTGCCCACCCGCAAACTTTAGCCAGCTCGCAGAGCCGGTTGTGCCACCGCAGAGGACAAAAGCCGATGTTTTTACAGGGATTGTTTGTTTACCGTTCTGGCTTCGTGAGAGGACGAACCACGATACCAATGCGACCAGAAGGATGGCTGCAGATACAAGCGCGACTGCTAGCCTTGCGCCTCGCATGTTAGGACTCCAGCTGGTCGGTTTTGATATGGTACGAGAGAACCGCCAGCTCCTGTGTAAAGCTGACGTTACGAACGGTCACCCCGTTAGGTACACGCAGAACTGCGGGTGCGAAGTTAAGTATTGCTCGGATTCCGGTTTTATAAGCGAGGTCGAACGCTTGCTGTGCTGCATGGCCCGGGACCGCCAGAATGGCAATTCTCGGACTTAGGCGAGCACACTGCGATGTAAGTTCATTAAGCCCGTAGACAGGTACTCCTTGGACTTTGCGGCCACACTTGTTAGGGTCGATATCGAAGGCTGCAACAACCTGAAAGCGTTGTTCCGTAAGTCCTGGATAGGATAACAAAGCGGCACCGAGGTTCCCGAGGCCGATTAGGATTACCGGCTGCGTCTCGTGCAGCTGCAGGATTCGTGAGATGCGGGACTGCAGCTCAGCGATGACATATCCGACACCGGGTTTACCAAATTCTCCGAAGTAACTCAGGTCTTTTCGAAATTGCGCTGCTGAGACTGCTGTTGCTGATTCCACATGCGCGGATGAGATTGTCGTCAAGCCACTTGCTGCTGCACTGTAGAGAAACTGAAGATACGTGGACAGACGCTCAACCGTAGGCTCTGGGACCCGTAATGGTGTCGGTGATGTCCGTCCATCAACTCCAATGTCTGACATGACTTATTATACGGGTTCATCTATGTCGTCGTCATCGCCTGCTGCCAATGGCTCGTCCACCAGGTCATCATCAACGTAATCAAACTCAAGATGACGAATTCTGATGTTGTCGCCATCCTCCGCACCCGCTTCTTTTAGTTTCTTGAACAATCCCCAACGCTCCATCGAACGTTGTAGACGGCGGACCATGAAGTCGTTGCTCATGTCGGTCATCGCCACCCTACGCTCGATCCCGTGACCGGTTATCGTAAATGTCCGTGTCTTCTCATCCAAGTCAATCACAAACTGCCGTGGGTCGTCGTTATCCTTGTCACGAGTCGTGATACGCACCGTCCCGGTAGCAACAGGGAGCTGCTTTGGTAACGATTCAAGCTTTGACCAAACAAGTTTCATCAGCTCATCGAGACCCAGACGCGTCGGAGCACTGATAATCAGAGTCTCTGGTGAGATGGCCTTGTAATGGTCAAGAAGCTCTTGCTTATAGTCCTCATCAAAGACAAGGTCAGCACGTGAGAGGACGATAATTTCAGGCAATGCAGCGAGCTCTGCGCTAAAGCTTGCAAGCTCGGACCTGATGATAGCGTAATCATCCTTTGGGTCACGCCCTGAGTATCCGCTGATGTCGATGAGGTGAATCAGGAGGCGAGTTCGCTCAAGGTGTTTCAGGAACTGAATTCCAAGACCGGCACCTTCACTTGCACGCTCGATCAGTCCAGGGACATCGGCGATGACAAATGAGCGGCTGTGGTCGAGCGCGACTACACCCAGATTCGGGACGAGTGTAGTAAACGGGTAATCCGCGATTTTGGGACGTGCAGCCGAAACAACGGAGAGCAGGGTGGACTTGCCGACATTCGGGTATCCAACAAGGCCGACATCCGCGAGGAGCTTCAGCTCAAGGCGTATTGGAAAATTTTCTCCCGGTTCACCAAGCTCTGCAAACTTTGGCGCTTGCTGAACGGAGGAAACGAAGTGGATGTTTCCTTTGCCTCCGCGACCACCTCTGGCAATTTCGACTTTCATCGGATGCCCTGCGAGGTCCGCGAGAAGCTGTCCGGTTATCGCGTGAAACGCCTGGGTTCCCGGTGGAACGCGTAGCACGAGGTCCTTGCCATCTTTCCCAAACTGCTGCTTACCCATGCCATCCATGCCGCGGTCCGCACGATAGTTCTTACCAGGACGGAAGTCAAGCAGGGTAGAGATATTGGCATCGGTCTCAAGCCACACACTGCCGCCACGACCGCCATCACCGCCATC
>JBEDDQ010000314.1:0-4243 GCA_041176185.1 Armatimonadota bacterium
GGAATATGGCATCGGGAAGCCGCTGGATGCAAGCTCAACAGCAGGATTGACCAATTTGCTCCATGAAATTCGTCCGCTTCCATACCGTTTCCATGCGAGTTCGAAACCCGCGACGCTCCCAGGGATGCCGCAAGCCCGGTAGCCATCCACTGAACTTCCATCACCCGTAAGGACATTGCCAAGGCGGTCAAGATACATATCGTTAGTCGCTGCTGCGGGTGCTGTCTCACGAAAATCGACAGCAATATTCTTACCGGATGGATGGCGGTAGAGCAGAAATCCGCCTCCACCGATGTTTCCCGCACTGGGAAACGTAACCGCGAGTGCAAAACCAATCGCAACTGCGGCATCGATGGCATTACCCCCAGCCTGCAAAACTGATACTCCTACATGGCTAGCCAGAGCCTCCGGAGAGGCTACGCCACCGAGGTTGCCGACGGCCGTGGTGCTCACAATCGCACTCCCGTTGCACCATTCGCAGCAAATGTTGAGATAACCGAGAGTCCATCACCAAATTCAGTGCTGAGCGTTGCAATGATGTCATCGACGTACATCGGATCGATCACTGCCACGACACTGCCCCCCCATCCACCGCCAGACAACTTTGCACCGAACACACCATGAGTGCGTTCGAGGATTTCCTGGACTCTATCTATTTCCGGGGATGTGTTTTCAAACAATGTTCGGCAGCTGCGATGACTTGCATTTAGCTGGGCACCAAAGCCTACAACGTCACCACTTTCGAGGAATTTGGTTCCAATGAGAACGCGTTCATTTTCTTCCCAGATATGTTTTGCTCTCGATTGGGATGGCTGCTCGACTCCATCAATTCCAAGAGAATATTCTTCTAGTGTTACATCGCGCAGCAGTGTTGTTCGACCACGTGTCAGCACCATTGCAGCAGCTTCACACTCACGGCGCCTCGTTGTATAACCTCCGCCATCGGCAAGCGCATGCTTTACATTTGTGTTGACGATAAGAATGCCTATTTTTTTTGCATCGAGCGGGACCCGTTTCCAATCAAACGACTGGCAGTCAAGGAAGAGGGCCATCCCAAGCTCACCACAGGCGCTTGAAAATTGGTCTAGCAGCCCGACGGGAGCACCTACCCATGGACCATTTTCAACAATGCGGCAGGCAATCGCAATCTCCATTGGCGAGATCACACGTCCAACAGCTGCCAAAACTGCGCTCGCTGTGGCAACGAGGACAGCTGCTGATGAGCTGATGCCACTTCCATCCGGGACATCGCTGGCAATAGCGACATCCCAGTGTGCACCTTCAGGCGAAAAGGTATCAAGAACACCTGCGACATATCCACACCAACGGTCTTCGCTCCGAAGTGACTCTGGTCCATCGGTTAGTACTAGCTCTGCTATATTGCATCCGGGTAGTTCTGTACAGATCCTAGTACTGTGCCCCGAAGACCGACGCATGACGACAGCGGTTCGAATGTTGACGGCTGCTGTCAGGACATAGCCACCATTGTAGTCGGTGTGGTTTCCGAGGAGTTCAACCCTTCCCGGGGCGGACCCTGCGAACTCAGGAGCTGTAGCAAATGTATCGATAAACAACTGCTGTGCGCGTTGTGTAACATCAAGAACCATGGGGTTATCATAGCCTAATGCGCCGAACGGCGTTCGTATTTCCGGATGTCAACGAACGATGCCGTGTAGAATTGAAGTATGTGTAATTCTGTGCATGTCATCGGTGCGGGTCTAGCTGGTTCAGAAGCTGCATGGCAGCTGGCCAAGTGTGGAAGAAAAGTCGTCCTCCACGAAATGCGGCCGGTCCGTAATACGCCCGTCCACCGTTCGGACTTTGCAGCAGAAATTGTCTGTTCAAACTCCTTTAAGAGCAATCACCTCTCTAATGCAAGTGGGGTTCTCAAAGAAGAAATGCGGCTATTGGATTCACTGATTGTCCGATGTGCGGATGCGACATCTGTTCCAGCAGGTGAAGCCCTTGCCGTTGATCGGGACCTCTTTAGTGCGATGGTTACAGCCGAGCTAGAGCAACATCCAAACATTGACTTCCGCCGTGGTGAAGTTACCGAGCTGCCTGATGGAGATGTCATTATCGCGTCGGGTCCATTGACATCGGATAGCCTTGCAGAAGCAATCGGAAAGCTCACTGGTCGTTATGACCTCTACTTTTACGACGCCGTTGCGCCGGTGATTGAAGCATCCAGTATCGATATGTCCAAAGTCTTCCGGGCAAGCCGGCGAGGAAAAGGCCTTGAGCCTGACATGTCGGATGACGCAGCGTATCTCAACTGTCCTCTCGAAAAGGATGAATATCTTGCATTGGTAGAAGCCATCAATGCAGCAGACTTGGCTCCCATTCACGATTTTGAGGACATCAAGTTTTTTGAGGCTTGTCTTCCAGTCGAGGAACTGGCTCGTCGTGGACCTAAGACGTTGGCATTTGGTCCTTTGAAGCCAATCGGTCTTACAGATCCGCACACTGGGCGACGCCCTTATGCTGTCATTCAGCTGCGTCAGGAAAACAAGTCGGGCTCCCTGTTTAATATGGTCGGTTTCCAGACCAGGATGAAGTGGGGCGAACAGGCACGCATCTTCAGAATGATTCCCGGGCTTGAAAAAGCGGAATTCGTGCGTTTTGGTGTCATGCACCGCAATACATACATTCACTCACCCACGCTTTTGACACGAAACCTTGCACTAAGAAATGACCCCAGAATTCGCTTCGCCGGGCAAATCACTGGTGTTGAGGGCTATCTGGAAAGTGCTGCTACCGGGCTCATGGCGGGTCTTACGGCATCGATACCTGACTTAGATTTCCACAGGCACTCTGTTCTTGGGTCTCTTGCCAGCTACGTAAGTGAATATGATGGACCGTCGTATGCTCCGATGAATGCGAGCTGGGGAATTGTGGATCAACTTGATGGTGAGCGTGTTCGGGACAAAAAGGAACGTGGTCGTCTACTTGGCCAAAGGGCATTGGAAGCACATGCGGCAACAGTTGATGTAGTCAAGTCAGTCCGAGCTGAGCTAGCAGGCTGATGCGGTTCGATGCACGTGACAGGCGCCCTCCTAAACAGAAGACATCCATATCTCTGGCAGTCTTTCTCCTTCTGTTGGTGATGATTTCGTTAGCGGGTTACAAGGGCATTTCACTGATCACAACGTTCCTAGAGGTTGCGCCAAAGCACATCAAGCCAAGTCATTCGCGGGATATTGTTCCCGTTACGGTGGAACCACAAGCTGGAGGCAAACCGTGATTGATCTCGAACAGGCCATCAACTTCGTAGAACGTACAGCCGGCGGAGCCGTGGATAAGGCCAGCCGGGAACACTTTCGATTGGCATTGGACAGGTTAGGTCGTCCCCACACGACGACACCTACGTTTCACGTTGCCGGAACCAATGGTAAAGGCGCGGTTTCGATGATGTTGACCAATGGCATCAAGGCTGCCGGGCACTCCGTTGGAACGTATATGTCGCCTTTTGTTTACGATATACGAGAGCGATGGCTGGTAAATGGCAAGCCCGTTGATGAAGCAGATTTCATTAACGCCACTACCAAGGTCATGGATGTCATTCTCAATATCGAGCAGGGAAAGCCAAGTGTTTCTACGTTCGAGATAAAGACACTCGTCGCATTTGTGCTTTTCGAGATGCTGAAACTGGATTATGTTGTCCTTGAAGTTGGCATTGGCGGGCTTCTGGATGCAACAAATGTGATCCCTCCCCCGGTTGCGGCGATCATTACAAGCATCGGCTTTGATCACGTCGACCTCCTTGGACCAACCATTGAAGACATTGCGAGGCAAAAGGCTGGCATTATAAAGGCTGGCACTGGCATCATTGTGTGCGGTGACAGAAATCCAAGTGTCCGGGCCGTTGTTCGCAATTGTGCATCTGATGCAAACACGGCTGTCGAGTTTCCGGATCCTGTCACTGGCAACCGGTTAGAGCTTCCCGGTGAGCATCAGCGGATGAACGCCGCGGTAGCGTTATCCGCTTTGGAGCACCGTTTCGGAACACTTTCGGAACGTACCTTCGACTCTGTTTTGGGAACAACATTACCCGGGCGATTCGAATCGATAGTAGCTGATGGACGAATCGTTGTTTTTGATGGTGCACATAACCAAGCGGCGGCCAGAGGACTTGCATCCGCCATCAGGGAACGCTGTCCCGAGGGGCGCGTCACGCTCGTAGTAGCACACTCTGGAAATCATGATTCTGCCGGGTTCGGATCCGAATTGATCAATGTCGTTG
>JBEDDQ010000315.1:0-3067 GCA_041176185.1 Armatimonadota bacterium
TCCCAAGGCATTCCTAAGTGCAGAAGCCTATCGCCCGCTCCCGACACTTGTTCGAGCTGCGCGAGAGTTGTTCGAAACCGGTACGCTTCGTCGCGTTCGTATTGCTAGTGCCCAGACCGACCCAGCCATCAACCTAATTGCCGGTCTCATACGAGATGCAAAGGCGACTGGAAAGCGTAAGCTCATCTTGCTTGCGGGAATACCTGGCGCTGGCAAAACACTCGTTGGTCTACAAACAGTACATAGTTCATTCATAGATGATCTTGCGGTTCCTCGCGCTGACGGTCGCAAGCCAACCGCTCCAGCCGTTTTTCTTTCAGGCAATGGCCCATTGGTGGAAGTTCTTCAATATGAGTTACGCGGTGCTGGGGATGGCAAGACGTTTGTCAGAGGTGTAAAGGATTACGTCAAGAAGTACTCCTCTGGGCGTATGGTTCCACCTGAGCATGTCCTTGTGTTCGATGAAGCTCAACGTGCCTGGGATGCATCGATGGTTGAACAGAAGCACCCTGGGATGGCGGCAAAGTCGGAGCCGGAACACTTTATCGAGTTCGCTGAGCGGATTCCCGATTGGTCTGTCGTTGTAGCGTTGATTGGAAGCGGGCAGGAAATTCACACTGGCGAAGAAGGTGGAACCATTCAATGGCGTCATGCAATTGAACGTTCTACAAACAGCGGGGAATGGGAAATCCATGGACCATCCCACCTCGCCGTAACGATGGCGAGCGAATTGTCCCCTTACTTTGAGCATTCGGAACTTCATCTCGATACAGAGCTTCGTTTCCATATGGCGAAAGAAGTTCATCGCTTTGTCGACAATGTGCTTGAAGGCGAAGATCCTGACTACAACAAGCAGATTTCATCGCGTTTCAGTGATCAATATGCTCTCCGCATCACGCGTGATTTGAATACTGCGAAGTCATACATGATTGAGCGATTTGCCAACGAACCAGATGCGAGGTTCGGAATTCTCGCGAGCTCGCGAGACAAATGCCTTCCAATGTTTGGTGTGTTCAACGACTTTCAGGCGACGAAACAAATCAAGATTGGGAAGTGGTTTGGCGATGATGAAAATGCAGAAGGTGGCTACGGTGGTCGGAACCTGCGTCAATGTGTGACGGAATTTCAGTGCCAAGGCCTTGAACTGGATGGAGCAATTGTGGCTTGGGGAACCGACTTTGTTTACGAGCAGAGTAGCGTTGATGGTTCTCATCAATGGACCAACCACCGAGCCCGAAAGTATATGAAATCCAAAGGGGATGTTCGTAACCCACTTCAACTGAGAAAGAATGCCTACCGTGTCCTTCTAACCCGTGGGCGCAATGCAACTGTCATCTTTGTCCCACCCCTACGAGAGCTGGATGCGACGTACGATTTCTTGTTGAAGAGCGGATTTGTGGAGATTATATAAAAAGACGCAATTTTGTAAACGAGAACTTTGAGTTCATGTTGTCACAGATCCTTTGCGTTGATGGATTGCAATAGTAACAAGCAAACTATGGAGTGATTCATTCACATGCCCCCACCAACCCACTGGTACCAAACCATCGCCGTCATCCCACAAACCACCACGTCGGTTGCGTACCGTAGGCTTGCGAGGATCTTCCGGGATCGGACTCGTGTCGGAAAGCAATCCGGTCATGAGCTAGTGAGGCCCGGGCATGAGACACGGGTCACCGTCAACATCTTTGAACACTTTGCTCTGCTGCCGAACAGCTGGGTGTCACGCATCGCTGACGCAGCCGGCATCGATGGCATTAGAGATGTAACCGCTGTGCAGTGGTCTTACGAGTTTGAAACCATCCGGGATGAGCGCTGGCCAAAGATGATCCGGGATGTGACCATCCATTACCGGACTCCTGATTCCGATGGCATTATCGTCATCGAAACAAAAGTCCGCCCAGGCGCCCTGGATCTCTCCAAAGACATCACGGGGTACACCGGGCATCAGGTCTTTGATGCGGTTAAGGGGCCAAAGCATCTTGTGTATGTCCTCGATGATGCAAGCTTTGGACTCTATGCCGATGACCTGTGTGCCGATGGAAGTCAGGTCCTCCGCTGGTCAGACATCATCGGAATTCAGCTGCAAATGTTTGCTGAACTAGGACTTTCCAAGCGGCTCCTCAGTGACTTCATTGAGATGTATCGCTCAGTCCTCGCGTGGGTTCCGGTGAGCGGTCTGGTCACGACTAACATCACGGTGACCGCTGACAATACGGCCCCAGCCAGTGTCATCAAGGCAATCGAAGACTACATTTCTTGGACGCGGGTGTTGGTGAATCCCCAAACGGATGCGGCATCACTTGCATCAATAGGACCGGAATACCTGAGTAACGAGATCAGCTTTGCGGACCGGATGGCCCTCCATATCTCCGATGCCCGCGTCAACTACACTGAAGCCATCTGGCAGTTAGGCTAAACCACCTGGTATAGACATCGGATGGAGTTTACGATCCCGATGGCTGCTTTTCGGCGCTGTGTGCTGGCGGTCGCAGGTGACATCAACAGTGGATTGACCAATGCGTGGAGCCGGGAGTTACTTGGGGAACTTGAACGGACATCCCCTGAAGCACTGCTCACACAGGATGATGTCTGGACGGTTGCACATCAGGCATTTCCCGATGTCCCCGACTTTGGAACGCCGCTCCGCGACCACATCGTGGATGTTATGGAGCATCTGTCGGATGTCATTTACACCGATCCGGATGTCACGCGACACGAAATTTGACCCCTTTGCGACACTGAAAACTGACCCCCCGGGGTTTATCGTTTCGTTGAACATGGATGGGCTTTACAGGCATCCACCGGCAACTACGCGCATTTGTCAGCAGTGGCATACACTTGTGGGGAGTCGCGTGATGTCTACGCAGATGCGATATTCAAGACAAACCCCGCGGGAGGGCCTGTTTTATGATCAAGCTGTGCTGTACACAACAAATCCTGAAAAAGCTCAAGCTGGACCCGGTGGCCATAAAGGCACAGGAACCAGTCACGACCACATCCGCGCTCGGAGACTGGTACGCAAAATACATCATCAATGAGCGGCAACACGCCATCGTGATGGTAA